>JAGLHE010000059.1 GCA_023143685.1 Candidatus Omnitrophota bacterium | reverse complement strand
CGGATATCATGATGGTCGGGGAGGTCCGGGATTTTGAAACTGCTGAGATTGCGATTCAGGTTGCGTTAACAGGGCATTTGGTTTTTTCAACTTTACATACTAATGACGCGGCGAGTGGAGTGACACGCCTTATTGATATGGGGGTTGATCCTTATTTGGTATCAAGCTCTGTGGAATGTTTTGTCGCGCAACGGCTTGTCCGTCGAATTTGTCCGCAATGCAAGGTTCCTGCAAATATTACGCCGGATATTATTGAAGATTTTGGTTTGACCCCAGAGCAGTATGAGGAGATAACGATTTATGAAAGTAAAGGATGTGAGGCGTGTAATTCCACGGGATTTTATGGGCGGGAAGGAATTTATGAATTTTTGGTAATGACTGATGAAATCCGGGAAATGGTTACATCCCGGGCGTCCTGTGCCCAAATTAAAAAGAAGGCCGTAGAACAAGGGATGAAAACATTATTGGAATCCGGGTGGAATAAGATTGTTGAAGGTGTGACATCCGCAAGTGAAATAATTCGTGTGACACAAGAAGATACAGGGTAATGAGCCAATTTACGTACAAAGCTAAAAAAGGGCCTGGTGAACTTGTCCATGGCAGGGTTGATGCTGAAAGTCTTGATGGCGCGATTGCAAAAGTTTTAGCGTTAGGCTATACTCCCGTCGATGTTAAGGGGAAAGAAAGAAAAAATACCCGGCATGCATTAAAAGGGGGCGGCCATGTTATTTCTTTTGGGTCGAGAATTCCTTTCTCTGAAATTCTTACCTTTACGCGGCAGATAAGTGATCTTGTTGATGCAGGGGTTCCTGTTTTGCGTGCCTTGGGAATTATAAAAAAACAAGTTAAACATCCTTCCTTTCATTCTCTCGTGGAGAAAATGTATGTGGTTGTTGAGGACGGAGGGGCGTTGTCCGCAGCGTTAGCGCAGTTTCCTGAAACCTTCTCTCCTTTTTATGTCAATATTGTCAAGTCCGGAGAGATTGGAGGTAATCTTGATGTCGCTTTGAGCCGGTTGGCTGATTTTATTGAAAAGGATTATGAGTCGCGCGCGCAAGTTAAAGCAAGCCTGATTTATCCCGCACTCATTTTTGTTGTGGGAGGGCTTACGATTTTTGTTTTGTTTACGTGGGTGATCCCGCGTATTACGGTTATTTTTGATGATATCGGGCAAACATTACCTATGATTACGAGGGTTCTCTTAGGTATGAGTGATTTTTTGGCACGGTTTTGGTGGGTGCTCATAATTTCGGCAAGTTTGATGGGTATTTATTTTCAGAGGCTTTGGAATACGGAACAAGGCCGGTTGTGGATTGACAGCATTAAGTTAAAGACACCGTTGCTGGGCGACTTTATCCGGGATGTTGACGCCGGGCGATTTGCAAGGACACTAGGAACTCTTTTAGAAAATGGGGTTGTAATTGTGACAGCGCTTGAAGCGGTTGAGAGGATAATGGAGAATGCTGTTTTGAGTCAAGAACTCCAGGAAATTACACGGGAAGTGGCTAACGGGAAAGGATTGGCGAGTGCGGTTAATGGAAGTCATTTTTTTTCTGATATAGATGTGAATATGATTATGGTTGGTGAGGAATCCGGACAAGTTTATAAAGGCCTTTACAAGTTAGCTTCTTATCATGAGAATCAATCACAGCGGTTTATGAAAACCATGACATCAATGATTGAACCGGTTTTGATTTTGGTGTTAGGCGCTGTTGTTGGTTTTGTTGTGGTAGGCATGCTCATGCCGATCTTTCGGATGAACTTGATGATTCAATAACGCGGGCAACGTGCTACGAGCAACGGATTCTATTCCGTCCTGCCTCGCCAGCTCGCTGCTCTTTAGGGATTTTTTCGTGGGAGGGGTCTTTACATATTGATAATACAATTGACAATCTGTAAGAATATTTGAAAGAGAGGATGGAATGAACAGAAAATGTTGGTTAGGAAGCAGGAATGGTTTTACGCTTGTCGAAATCCTACTGGTTGTGGTGATTATTGGGGTTTTGGCGGCTATGGTTATCCCGAATATTGCAGGGCGGGGTGAAGATGCCCGGCGTGCCGCAGCGCAGGCAGATATTGATGCTAATTTGTCTGCAGCGCTTGATATGTATGAGATGGATAACGGTAAGTACCCGACGACAGAGCAAGGGCTTCAGGCGCTTGTAACGGAACCGGCTTCGAGTCCTGTTCCAAGGAATTGGAAGGGTTCATATTTGAAAAAGAAAAAAGTCCCGCAGGATCCATGGGGTAATACGTACGTGTACCGTTCTCCCGGGATGCATAATCCGGACGAGTATGATTTGTTTTCGTATGGTTCAGACGGCATTGAAAGTTCGGATGATATTACTAATTGGTAGTGAGACTCTGGCTGATGAACGGGAAAAATCAAAAACAAAAAGAAAGAGAATCCAGCGGGGGTTTTACATTTGTTGAGATTTTGTTGGTTGTTGTTTTGTTAGGTGTTGTGGCCGGCCTTTCTATTCCGCATTTTAGTCAATCCTATAAAACTCTTCAGGTTCAGAATATCGCGAATAATATTGTGTATCTTATGCGCTATGCTCAGAGCCGCGCTATTATAAAAAACACGACGGTGCGTTTGGTTTTTGATGGGCCTTTTGAACGTTATTGGTTAGAACAGGCGCAAGAAATAGGGCAGGGAGATGAAATATCTTTTGCGCGCATAGAAGGCCGTTGGGGTCGAAGGTTTTCTGTCTCGCAGGAAGTTGAGGTTTCAATGCAGGATTCATTTATTAAGTTTTATCCGGATGGAAAAATTGATAAAAATGAGGCGTCTATTTGTCGAGATGTGTCGCAAGGAAAACAGGACTGTGTGATGATTACAACAAAGTGGCAGCCGGGATATATTCATTTAGTCAAACAACAGGGCGAGGGATGATTCAGATGAAGAGCATTTGTAACCGGAACGGATCATTGTTGATCGAGGCATTGTTAGCGATTGTGATTATGTCGGTCAGCTTGACCGTGATCATTCAGTCAATGACGTCGAGCCTGCGTGCGACAGTTTATAGCCTGGATTATTCGAAAGCAGCTTTTTTGGCAGAAAACAAAATGTTTGATATTTTGTGCGTTTCGGACGAAGGGGGCGCAGGTACACGAGAAGGATCGTTTAAGGAGCCGTTTGAAAAATACCGGTACAGAATATCTTCTAAAGAATTGCCGGATACGCAGAATGATTCGCTAAGGGAAGTGAATCTTGATGTTTCGTGGGGCATAGGAAAAAAAACGCGCGAGTTGTCTCTTAAAACGTATGCCTTTGTTCCGGAACAGTAGTTTTTAAACATGAAACAAGTCAATAATAATATGAAAGGTTTTGTAACCGGTGAGTTGCTGTGGGGCGAGCAGTGCAGGGTATCCCGTGCTCAAACAACTCCGCTTCGCTTCGTAACTGCGCGTGGGACACCTCACACTATTCGTCCCACAGTAACTCACCGGTTACAAGGTTTTACGCTTATAGAGATGCTTGTCGGGTTTAGCATTTTTGCTGTCATTGCTTTGAGTTTGTATGTCACCTATGCCAACGGGATGCAGCTTAATCGTCGGTCGCAATCTGTTGGAGAACGGTATCGTCAGGCAAAATGGGCAATGGAAGCCATAACGCGCGATCTTGAGAATATAGTGCCGTATCATTTTCCTATTGAAGAGGATTTGCATATTCATAAAGTGTTGGTTGGAGAATCAACAGTTGGAAATGTAGGGATCACAACACGTATGTCAGGCGATGCAGATGAGCAGGCTGGATCGTTTTTGGGGGAAGAAGAAAGTTTGTCTTTTATCTCGGTTGATGCCGCCGGGGTGAAGCAAGTGCGATATTATTTGAGTGAGCCGCAAGATATCCTTGTTCAGACAACGGTTGTTAATGAAGATATAAGAGAGCAGCAAACAATTTTAAGTTCCGTCATAGCAGAAGATGAAGAAAAAATTTTAGTGCGTGAAGAGCTGGCGTTAAGGGATTTTTATGGCGACAGCACGAAAGAGATTATAAGCCTGCATGTAAAAGAAGGCGGCTTGAAGTTTTCTTATGCTTTAAGGCCTTCCGGAGCATTAGACAAAGATTTAGAGTGGCAAGACAGATGGGAGGGAGCCTCCTTTCCTGTTGGGGTACGTGTTGTATTGGTTTTGAATGACCCTCAAGCAGAAATACCAATGCAGGTTCAAAGAGATATTTTAGTTCCGTTAGGGGCCTGGAGTAAGAAATGATCAAAGGGAGAGTTTTTGTAACCGATGAGTTATTGCGGGGAGAACAGTGCAAGGTATCCCGTGCTCAAACATCTTCGCTTCGCTTCGAAACTGCGCGTGGGACACCTCGCACCATTCGCCCCGCAGTAACTCACCGGTTACGAGTTTTTCAAGGATTGCGTAGTAAGCTGCGCCAGGAATCTGGTATAATACTCATTGTTGTTTTGTGGGTGTTGATTATTTTGACGTTGTTAGTTGTTGGAATTGGCCGTCGGACGAGTGTGGATGTGGCGTTAGCCAGGTTTGAGATTGGTAAGTTAAAGGCAAAATATTTAGCCTTGTCAGGATTTATGTATGCCAGGGCAAAAATCTTAGAGGATAAAGATAATGTCGATACGCGCGCGCAATGTGGCGTTGTTCTGGAAGAAGGCCAAACATTAGAAGACATTTTTGGGCGGATAGAGTTGGAGGACGGTTATTTTGAAATTTTTTACAGTATAGGAAAGTATAAAACAGACAACCATGCTTTCCTACACGGCTGCATAGAAGATGTGAGCCGGTCAAAGATGAAGGGCGAACTTTCTTGTTCTGAGCCTGGTGACCTGTCGGGGGTTCAGTATGGCCTGACTGATGAAGAACGAAGAATTAATCTTAACGCGCTTACGTATAATAATTACAAGATCCTTTCTCATTTGATCGTGCAGGCAGGGTTTGATGAACAAACCGCTGAAACCATAGCATCTTCGGTAATTGATTGGCGGGATTCGGATGATAATAATTTCAATGATCATCTTGGAGCAGAAGAAAGTTATTATTCAGCGCAAGAATCTAAATATCATTGCAAAAATAGTCCGTTTGAAAGTCTTGAAGAATTGTTGCTTGTCAGAGGGATGACTGAGGAGGTCTTTGGGGCAATCAAAAATGATGTTACGTTTTTTCCTCAAAAAGGATCTATGAAGATTAATTTTAATACAGCATCAGAGAATGTTTTATTGGCCTTGGCAAAGAATTTTTCAGGAACGAAGACCAATACGACAGAGGCGGACGCGGAAAGTTTAGCCGGGAAGATGCTGTCGTATCGCGCAGGAGATGATACCGTCGGAGACACAGTAGGTGGCCGTGTGATTTCTGTTAATGATATGGGCCTGAACGCGAAAGAAAAAGTACTTTTTCTCTCTATGGCGCCGTATAAAACAGAGAAATCGCAGTATTTGCGAATAAAGGTGAAGGGGGTTGAAAAAGCGACCGGGGCCTCGGCGTTGATCGAAACGGTTGTGAACCGTAATGATTTATCCGTTGTGTCGTGGAGGCGTAGATTATGAAAGAAAAAATACATAGCATTATTGAAATTACCGATACACATATTAAGTTTTTGCAGGCCCAAAAACAGAAGGATGAGATATCCCTTGTGCGGAGGATCGTGCGTGAAAGGCCGGATGCGGAAGAAAGTGTAGTAGGGCCTGGTGTGTTGCAAGATATCCCTGTCAAAGATATTGAGGATCACGAAGTAACGATTGTGATTCCTCGTCGGCTTGTTGTTGTCAAACAACTTGAGCTTCCTTCTGTACAGGAGCAGGAAATCCGCCGCATGATCGAACTTCAAATTACAAACCATGTCCCTTATCCGCGCGAAAGGATTATTTTTGATTTTCAAATTATCAATAAAGAAAAAGCAGGGTATGCGCAAGTTCTTGTGGTGATCGCGCATAAGGATTTAATCGATCAATACCTTGCGGTTGTTCAAAAAGCAGGGTTGTATACGCATCGATTGCTTGTCAGTTCTTTTTGTCTTTTAGGGTGGTATCAGAAATACAAGCAAGAGGAATCTGGCGGCCCTGTTATGTTCGTTTATTGCGACGGGACGGCTGTAGAAGTGTGTTTTATTCAAGGAGACAAGTTGTTGTTTTCCCGGCAAATCGTATTGGGATCACGAGATTTAGCGAAAGCAAGGCCGCGTTTAATGGAGCAGCTTGATTTAACGATAAGTGCTTATCATAAACAGGGGGTTGGCGCGGATATTGAAAAGATTGCTGTTGCAGCAGACGGGGAAAGCGGGGATGTCCTGCAGAATGATTTGAATGAAAGATACAGGATCCCTGTAGATATTTTGTCTCTCGGGGAGGACCCTGAATATAAGGATGTAGCGATTTTCGGGGCCGCGGATGCACATATTAATCTTATTCCGGAAGAAGTCTTGGATACGAAAAAGTTTCGCGTGCGAAGAAAAGAATTTGTTAAGGCTTTTATTATGGCATTCATAGCGTGTTGTTTGGCTTTTGGGATATGGGGAGTTGATATTGTGCGTGATATGACGTATTTGCGTGAGCTTGATTATCAGTTAGAAGGATTAAAACCTGAGGTGCAGGCCGTAAAAGAACAAATGCAGTTGATATCAGTTGCCCGGGAAGAGAAGCAGAAGCGAGTTTTTATCCCGGATATTGTTAGAGAGTTGTACATTTTAACTCCGCAAGATATTTCGTTTCAGTCGGTGCAGGTGAATCAGAATGGAATGTTGACGATTCAAGGGTTTGATAAAAGTGGTGTAGCTGTTAACCAACTTCAGAAAGGATTGATGGATTCTGAATTTTTTAGTGATGTGACGCTGCAGTATGCCACAAAACGAAAGAGGTTTAATCAGGAATATACGGATTTTCGTATAAATTGTCAGTTGTCCCCGGGAGAGGATAAGAATGTTGAAGAGGGTTGATTTTTCCAAAAGAGAGAGAAGGATTTCTTTTTTTCTTGTTATTTGTGTCTTGGCGTATATTTTACAGGCAGGCGTTTATAAGCCGTTAGCTCTTAAGAAGAAGGTTCTAAGGCAGAAGATTAAAACATCAGAGAAACGCGTGCGTCGCGCAAAGCGTGCTCTTCGAAAGGGCGGGGATGTAAGTTTGCACGAGAAGGGTTTGGAAGGTTTTAAACAAAAAGGAACGGATGAGCAAGTGATGTCCGTGATCTTGTCTGAGATTGAGCAAGAAAAAGCAGAATTGGATTTACGTATTGCGGATATGAAGCCCCAAAAAGCGCGTAAAGTCGGTCCATTAAATTATTTTTCAGTTAATTTGACCCTTGATGGAGAAATTGCTGATATCATGCAATTTATTTATATCCTTCAAAATCCCCCGCATATGCTTTATGTCGATGAGTTTCAGCTGAGCCGGGGTTCGGCTCGGGATTCTTCCCTCAAATGCCAGCTTGTCTTAAGCCGAAGGCTGGCGAATTAATTACGCGCATTCCGTTTGTTGTCCTAGTATAGGAATTTCAAAGACTC
>JAGLHE010000058.1 GCA_023143685.1 Candidatus Omnitrophota bacterium | reverse complement strand
AAAATATCAAGCGAGTTTATTTTAAGGGAATAATGTTTTAGAATCAGGAATTTGATGCTTGGCTTTCAGTTGTTGTATGGGCGGATCCTTAATAAATATTAGTATTATTAAGCATATTTATATAAAAATTCTTGAATGCGCTTGACACTTATTTTTAATTATGTCAAAGTGAAATGAAGGCTAATACCGAAGAGAATACAGAAAAGGCATTCATTTACTGCAAGAAAGTTCGCCTTTTAATTTTGTAAGCTCACGTCTTCTTTAGCTGACGTGTAGGAAAGTATGGTTGTCTGTTTTATTCTTTCCTAATACTGTGAAAAAACAAGCGTTAGGGTTAAACGGAATGGGTGGTTTTGAAGGCTCTCTTCGTGGAGCGCGGAAAGTTCTTGTTGTACTGAATATCATCTTTGCGATTTTTATTTGCGTGAAAGTTTTTTTGCCGCAGAAAAATCATGAGCAGATTGAAGAGGGAGGTGTCCTGGATCCTGTCATCAATGCAGGAAGTGGGCGCGTTGATGTGTCTGAGAAAGAGTCTTTTCATGTTTATGAGGCGGTTTTTGATAAAAGGGACCTTTTTCAGCTTCCCTATGCACAACGGAAGGTGTCGGCGCTGCGGGTTGGTTCGGAAAAAAGTGTTCAAAAAAGCATAGAAGGCTCTTTTGAGGGATTTAAAGTTGTCGGAATCATTGTCGATAAAAATCCTCAGGTTGTTGTTGAGAATATCAAGAGTAAGGAAACAGTTTTTCTCTCGCGGGGAGATCAGCTGCAGGGAGCAATTTTAGAAGAAGTTCTTGAGGGGAAAGCGATTTTTGTTAAACAGGGTAAGCGGATAGAGATGGTAGTGGAATAAGGGTGTTTTGATAGGAGAAGAAATGTTTCAAGGGGGAAAAAATATAATTGTTTATTTGTTTGTTATTGTCCTCACCTTTGGGCCAGGATTGCCGTTTGGGTACACGCAGAGTTATCCCGACGAGGTTGAAATGGCTTTGGATGATTATGAGGGAATAGCTACCCAGGAATATGTCCCGGGTTATAGCGCAGAAGTTGATGAAGTTGCGTCTGATGAGTCAGGCGGCGCGGGAGACATTGATGATGCAGCTGTTATCGATTTATTGGAATTAAGAAATATGGACATTGTTGATGTCCTGAAATTGATATCACAAAAGAGCGGGTTAAATATTATTGCCGGCAAGGGCGTATCTGGCCGGATTACAATTTATTTAAAAGATGTTAAGCTGAAGGATGCGTTGCGTATTATTTTAGACGCGAATAACTTGGCTTATAAAGTTGAATATGGGATTGTACGCGTTATGCCTGCTCAGGAATTTGAAACACGTTATGGACATGTATTTGGCGGAGAGATTAAGACAAGAATTGTCCGGTTGATGTATGGCGATACTAAGGAGATGGAATCTGTTTTGAGTCAAATGAAGAGTTCTAAGGGGAAAATTATTTCTGATTCAAAATCGAACACACTTGTCCTTATGGATTCTTTGGATAAATTAGAGATAATGCAAATGATGATTCGAGAGATGGATTCTCCGGTTGAAACAAGAATTTTTGAATTGAGCTATGCTCGAGCGGAAGATATTATGGGAAATATCGAGGAGAACCTGACTCCCGGTGCGGGACAGGCAAGGCAAGATGAGAGGTCGAATAAAATTATTGTCACAGATACGCCTTCAAAAATTCAGGAAATTTCTCGCATGGTCCGCGCATTTGACACAAAAGAAAAGCAGGTTTTGATTAAGGCCAAAATTATTCAGGTGGTTTTGAGTGATCAGCATAAATTCGGGATAGACTGGCAAGCGATTGTTAGAGATTATAAGGGTTTAGACATGGCAAGTAATTTTGATATATTAAGCAGCAGTGATAAAAGCGGCATTTTGAGTATTGGGACAATCGCGAGTGATGATTATACTTTTTTGGTTGAGGCGCTAGAGACAGAAGGAAGAACAAATATCCTCTCCAGTCCGAGTATCACCTCTTTGAATAATAAAGAGGCAAAGATTTTGGTCGGCTCGACCGAGCCCTATGTGACGACGACAACAACAACTCCTTCAAGTGGGCCGACAACGACAGCGGAGAGTATTAATTTTATTGATGTGGGGGTTAAGCTGTATGTTACGCCAACAATCCATAAAGATGGTTTTATTACGATGAAGATTAAGCCGGAGGTCAGCTCTGTTACACAAACTATAACGACGAGTAATAATAATACAATCCCTGTTGTGGAAACCTCTGAGGCGGAAACAACCGTTATGGTCAAAGATGGGGTGACCATTGTCATCGGCGGGTTGATCAAGGAGGAACGCATTGCGACAGAAAACAAGGTCCCTCTCTTGGGGGACATCCCTTTGTTGCGGTATGCTTTTCGTAATGATGATGAGTTGATGCGAAAAACCGAGATAGTTATTTTTCTTACACCCAAGATCATTTCTGGAGATGTGCCGAGTAAGAGTTTGCTGTAAACAGTATTTTCCCATCGGTGTTTATAAATGCTTCGAAGCCCTAAATATTTTTCAATTATTCTTTTGTTGAGTTTTCTTGTGTCTGGCTGCACGGCGGTACAGGTCTCTTTGGAAGGAAAGGTGCTTTTAGAAGAGCTGTGTGCTCGGCACGGGATCTCGGTCTTTCGTGACCCAGTTACGCAAGTTATTACTTTGCGGCGGGGAGATGTTATCGCTAAGGCCTTGGTGGGCAGTGATGTTGTGATCGTAAAGGGAAAAAGTATTTCTGTGAGTGCCCCGGTGGAAGAGGTTGGGGATGTTGTGACGGTGCCGGTTGATTTTGAACGGCGGATTATCAACCTTTTAATAGAAAAGATTGAAATCGCGGAGCGCAGTATTTACGCGGTTTTGGTAGATGCCGGGCATGGCGGAAAAGATCCGGGAACGATTGGGCGTTCCGGGACGTATGAAAAAGACGTTGTTCTTGATATTTGTAAGCGGTTAAATCGGGCGTTGAAACGTAAAGGATTTGAGGTCGTTATGACGCGTGAACGGGATAAGTTTATTACACTCGAGCGGCGCACAGAAATTGCCAGTCGGGTTAATGTTGATTTGTTTGTAAGTGTGCATGCGAATTCCAGCCCGTCAAGAGGTGCATCAGGGGTTGAGGTCTATTCGTTTCGTCTTTTAGACGCGAAAGGAAGACAGGAAGCGCAGAGGCAGAAGAACTACAGGATTTTGTTCGAAAATTTAGAGATGAAGCCGGATTCGCCAGAACTTGCAGGTGTTGTGGTGGATATGGTTTATGATTATAAACGTGCGGAATCCAAAATATTGGCTTCTTATATTGCGGGTGGGTTATCCACTAAGGTGCGTGCTAAAAATCGCGGGATGAAGCGGTCAGGCTTTTTTGTTTTGCGTAATACCCTGGCTCCTGCGGTTTTAGTTGAAGTCGGGTTTTTGTCGAACTCTCGAGAAGAACGGTTGCTGAAAACAAGTTCATATCGACAAAAGATTGCGGACGGTATCGCTGAGAGTGTTTTGCGGTATGTGAATAGATAAGTCGCTAAACCACGCGAAACTTTACGCTAAACTACGCGAAAGACGATTGTCGGACGGGTCGCGGGGCCCGGAGAAAATATGTCAAATAAAAATTTTCCTATAGGTGTTTTTGATTCAGGGTTGGGGGGCTTAACAGTTGTTAAGGCTTTGATGAGAAATCTTCCGAATGAAGATATTGTTTATTTTGGGGATACGGCCCGTGTACCATACGGGACAAAATCCAGGGAAGCGATCGTGCGCTTTTCTAAAGAAAACACACAGTTGCTTTTAAAACATAAGGTGAAGATGGTTGTTGTGGCATGTAATTCTTCGTCGAGTTACGCGTTGCCGTCTTTACGTAAGAATTTTGATGTCCCGGTTGTTGGTGTGATTGCGCCAGGGGTTAAAAAAGCACTACAAGTAACAAGGAATAATCGTATAGGTGTTATTGCTACCTCAGCGACAACTAAAAGTGAGGCTTATGTAAAACAAATAAAGAAAATTTCATCCGAGGCGCGGGTGGTGAGTCAGGCATGTCCTTTATTTGTCCCCCTTGTTGAGGAGGGGTGGATCAATAAGGGTGTTACGCTTAATATCGCAAAAGAATATTTGTCGCAAGTTAGGAAGGCAAAAGTTGATACATTGATTTTAGGGTGCACACATTATCCGCTATTAAAACCCGTATTAAAGAAGGTGATGGGTTCAAAAGTTTATTTGGTGGATTCGGCGCATGAGGTTTCTCTTGAAGTTGGTAATTATTTGAATAAAATGGAGATAGCCGAGAAGGGAAAGCGAAAGCCGAAGTATCAATTTTTAAGCAGTGATGATCCTGGGCATTTTTGTAATATGGCGAAACGGTTTTTAAATTATAACATAAAAAATGTCATAAAATGTTAAGCAATGGTATAGTATGCATCTTTATGACAATATATTCATGTATATGGCATACTATGATATTAAATGATTATTTTAGATAAGGTATGTTGTAGTGTGGTAGATAATTGACTCAATGTATCAATATGTCATAATATGTTAATAAATGCAATGTGGTTATGTGGCATGATATGTAATGGAATGTAAGTATCTGCCATGATTATCATGTAAATTGATTGTAATATCATTTTAAGTAATTAAATGTAGAAAAGAGACCAAATATGTTTGAATTATCAATTGTAGATCATTTTTCAGCTGCGCATTTTATAAGGGGATACGAAGGGCCATGCAGAAATATGCATGGGCACACGTGGAAAGTTTCAGTGACAGTGCAGTCTGAAGACGTAAATGATATTGGGTTAGTTTTAGATTTTAAAGAGATGAAAGAGAATTTAAAGACTATTTTATATGAGTTTGATCATGTTTGCTTAAATGATTTGCCGCAGTTTAAAGACGTAAATCCTACCTCAGAGAATTTAGCCAAGTTTATTTATCAGGAATTTTCGAAAAGTTGTGATTCTTGCAAAATTGTAAAGGTCCAGGTCTGGGAATCTGACACCGCAAGCGTGGTATATAGTGAATAAAAGGGTTCATCGATTGTCAGGTATGTCGCGCGTCACGCGTCATAGGGCACGGATAAAGTCAGCGATTGTTCTATTATCTGGTGGGCTGGACTCAGCCACCACGCTTTATGATGCGAAGAATAAAGGATATCAAACATATTGTCTGATATTTGATTATGGCCAACGGCATCGTAAAGAAATTAAACAAGCCATTAAGATTGCTGAGCGTAGTAAAAGTAGTTATCATCTAGTAAAAATTGCCATGCCTTGGCAAGGTTCCGCACTCCTTGATAAAAATATTCCACTCCCGAAAAATCGTGTAGATATTTCGGGAGAAATTCCTGTCACGTATGTGCCGGCACGCAATATTATTTTTTTGAGTTTTGCGGCTTCATACGCCGAGGCCATTAATGCAAAGGCGATTTTTATTGGTGTGAATGCCGTGGATTATTCCGGGTATCCGGATTGCCGGCCGGAATTTTACGAAGCATATCAAAAGGTTTTAAAAACAGGATTAAAAGTCGGCGCAGAAGGGAAAATAATTCGGATTTATACACCCCTGATTCGTAAAACCAAAGCGCAGATTATAAAACTCGGAAGAAAATTAAAGACACCTTATAATCTGACGTGGTCGTGCTATAAGGGCGGGAAAAAACCTTGCGGAAGATGTGATAGTTGCCTTTTGCGTCAGAAAGGGTTTGACGAAGCAGGGATGCGGGATCCAATCACTTAAGATAAATTGTCAGCTCGCCGGGTAAACATACACATAAAGTTAAATATTAGATACAACTAATCTG
This sequence comes from Candidatus Omnitrophota bacterium, assembly GCA_023143685.1. GTDB lineage: Bacteria > Omnitrophota > Gorgyraeia > Zapsychrales > JANLHA01 > JAGLHE01. The sequence goes on along the minus strand of JAGLHE010000058.1, from coordinate 837 downwards.
GCCGGACATAATTTTTATTATGAAATCTAGAATTGTAGAAATATTTCAATCCATCCAGGGCGAAGGTAAATACGTCGGAGCTAAGCAAGTTTTTGTCCGGTTCTTAGGGTGTAATCTAAGTTGTGATTGGTGTGATACCACAGCGACAGGGGATTCGCAACAAGTATCAAGTGAAGAATTAAGCGTTGAAGAAGTTTTGTCCAGGGTCGATGAAATCAGTCAAGGATGTCATGCGGTAAGTTTAACTGGTGGGGAGCCGTTGCTGCAGAAAGATTTTTTAAGGGGCCTCTTGCCGCAGCTTAAGAAAGCAGGTTTTATAACCCACCTTGAAACGAATGGAGTGCTTTTTCTGGAATTTTCAGATCTTGTTGACAATGTTGATGTTGTTGCAATGGATTTTAAGTTGCCTAGCTCAGCAAAGATGAGTGCGTGTTGGGAGGAACATGCAAGATTTTTGAAAGTGGCTGTTTCTCATCAAAAGGATGTTTTTGTGAAAATTGTCGTGACATTAGATACGAAGGAGCAGGATATATGCCGTGCAAGAGATATTGTCGCGAGGGAAGATAAGGATACATTTTGTGTTTTGCAGCCTGAAACAACTGAAATCTCTTCGCCACTTATCAAGAAGTGCCAGGAATTTCAAAATATTTGCCTAAAGTCTCTTTCAGATGTTAGAATAATTCCTCAAGTACACAAGTTTATTAATGTTCGATGATTTAGAGGGTGTTTAATGAAGAAAAAAAGTTCTTATGAGGGGTTACAAAAAGATATCCGCAAATTAAAAACTCCGAAAATTGAAGTTTGGGAGAATCAGTACTCTGATCGCGATTATACCGT
>JAGLHE010000057.1 GCA_023143685.1 Candidatus Omnitrophota bacterium | reverse complement strand
AAATTATATATGGTTAGTTATCGAAATGTTGGTGTTTTTCATGAACATCTTGTGAATAAAATTCTTGATGATATTGTCAAGAGTTGCAAGCCGCGATGGGTAACTGTTGAAGCGGCGATGAATCCTCGAGGAGGGATTGCAACAATCGTCAAGGCAAGCTATAAAGCGAGAGTTCGTAAATAGAAGTGTGGAAGGAGAAATAATGAAGCGAAATAGTGGGCGTAAGGTTGATCAGTTGCGTAAGATTAAAGTCACAAAAGATTATACAAAATATGCTGAAGGCGCGTGTTTGATTGAGTTTGGAGAAACCCGGGTGTTGTGTACAGCATCTGTCGAAAACGGGGTGCCGCCTTTTTTGAAGAATTCCGGTAAGGGCTGGGTCACGGCTGAATATGGAATGTTACCACGATCCTGCGGAACACGTATTCGACGGAATAATACGTCAGGACGTATTCAGGAAATCCAGCGTCTTATTGGACGATCGTTACGCGCTGTTGTGGATATGGAGCAGTTGGGAGAAAGAACCGTTAAAATCGATTGTGATGTTATTCAGGCAGATGGGGGGACGCGTACAGCTTCTATCACAGGGGCGTTTATTGCTTTAGGTTTGGCGTTAAAAAAGTTAAAAAAAGAGGGTGCTTTATCGGTGTTACCCTTGAAAGATTATGTGGCAGCGATCAGTGTCGGTGTTTCAGGGGGCCAGAAATTGTTGGATCTAGACTACCAGGAAGATTCGAGTGCGGATATGGATATGAATGTTGTTATGGTCGGGCGAGGACAGTTTGTTGAAATTCAGGGTACGGCTGAAGGGGAGCCATTTTCCAAGGCACAAGTAGATGCCTTGTTAAAGTTTGCGCAAAAAGGGATTAAAGAGTTGGTGGTGATTCAGAAAAAGATGTTAGGGAATCTGGAGCTTTAATAAGTCAGTGGAAAGATATTTCTAATATGTAAAGGATGATCAATGGTAGACAGCGGACATGAGGATTTAACAGTTTATCAGTTTTCGCAGGAGTTTGTGGAGGCTATTGTGGAAGCTGTTGATGATCTTTCGCAAGAAGAAGATCAATTTATTATTCAGAGGATTCTTAAGTCGGCAAAAAATATTCCTCTTTATATTGTTCAGGCGATGGACGGACGTGGTGATGCGGAAAAATTTGCGAATACGATCACAGAAGCTATTGGAGAAACGGTTGAGGTTGAGGTATGGCTGGCTGTCGCTAAAAAGGAAGGGCAGTTGCTGAAAGAGGATTGCGAGGATTTTTCAAGAGATTGTGAAGAGATAAGCCGTTTGCTTTATAGGCTGTTGAATCAGGCGGACGGGTTAAATATGTAAAGGGAATGATGAAAGAACTATTAGTGGCAACGGCCAATAAAGGCAAGTTAAGAGAAATTCGAAATTTGTTGAAAGATTTTGATTTCAAGATTACATCGTTAGCTGATTATTCCGGGATGCCGGAAATTATTGAAGACGGGAAGACTTTTCGCCAAAATGCCATTAAGAAAGCGTTGACCATTGCTCAGCACACAGGAAAGTTTGTGATGGGGGAGGACTCAGGGCTTGAAGTTGAAGCCTTGGGGAATCGTCCCGGAGTATATTCCGCAAGGTTTGCGGGTGAACATGCCGATGATAAAAAAAATAATGCCAAGCTTTTGAGATCTCTTCGCGGTGTGCCGCTTGCTGAAAGGCAGGCACGTTATCAGTGTTTTGTCGCAATTGCCGAGAACGATAAAGTTGTTGGGGTTGTAAGTGGCCGTTGTGGTGGTTTGATTGCAGAACGTTTGCGAGGGGAAAATGGGTTCGGATATGATCCGTTATTTTTAGTCCCTCGATATAATAAAACTTTTGGAGAGTTGGACCCTGCCATTAAATCCAGGATTAGCCATCGTTCCCGCGCGTTGAAGAAGACAAGAAAAATATTAGAAGAATATTTGTATCCTTAACCTGCATTTTGCATCGCGCATTTTAAAAGATTTCTTCAAGAATACTCCGAACACCTTCTAGTAACACATCAGTTGCTTTCTCGATAATTTGTTGGGGGATGAGGGTTTTCTCAAATTGCGGTTTGTCAAGGGAGCCGGAGATGTTGATTACGGTGTTGTCGGCAATCTGTGTAATGATCGCGGTTGTCCCCTTCATGATAGACCTGGATTGGATGATTTCAGCTTCTTTGAAATTGGGCCTAATTTGTAAGTTTATCTTTTTGTCGAGTCCAATCCATCCCTTGCCATGCAGGTCAACAGGTTTGCTGTGTAAAAGCAGATCGCTGAGTATGATTTTTTTGTCGATAAGGTCAAACTTTGATTGCGCTTCTGTAAAAACAATATTGTTGAATTCGGAAATCAAAAGAGCTCCCCAAATTCCTTTTAAGAAATTAAGCTTCCAAATTTTCCCATCGATAATCATCATGGATCCGCTTCCGCCAATAGCCTCTGGTTCATCCAGGAATCCCTGGATATTAGAACCGAATGTCAGAAGCCCGGAGATGTCTTTGTCCTTTAACGCTGTGTCTTTTTTTAATTTAGAAAGTTGTATGTTTTCAAGATGTGTTGTGAGCTTGAAAGGACGCCCCTCTTTTTCAGAATTTGTTGAGGCTGAGACAGCGAGCTTGCCGCCGTAAAAAAGAGAGTCTAGTGTGAACTGTAAGGGTGTTGTATTGTTTTGGGTGAGTTTGAGGTTGACTTGATTAAGTTTGTACTCATGAAATGCAATTTCCGGCCCTTTGGCATTGATATCTATTGTTGCATTTTTCCATACCGAAAGATTTCCGTTAAAAAAAGCATTGATTGTTAAGATGCCGGTGGCTTTAAGTTTTTTAGTCTTCTCTATGAAGGGGAGGGGTTCTTTTTCCAGGTCGGCAAGATTAAGAGAAAAGGTGCCTGTTGTGTTAATCGAGGGCAAAGAGTTTTCTCTTAGGAAGACATCCCCTTTGATATTAAAGGAAGAATTAAAGAAATTTCCGGTTAATGAAAAGATGTTTAATGTATTTTTGAGTATTTTGATTCTTGTTGACAGATCGATATATTCGTTCTTGATCTTTGTCTCCAGTATTGGACGGAGAAAATCTTTTAAGGAACCATCAAGTGTGTAGGTGTGGCCTTTGAGCGTTCCTGTTAAGTTTTTCCATGCGAGGGAGTTTTGAAAGTTTTGAATATAGTGAAGTTGTCCTGAGATGTTTGTAATGTCATCCGGTAATTTCTCACCTTTTAATGATGTGTTTTTAAGGTCTGCCGTGCAAGTTATGGTGGAATTTTCAGGGGAGGTCGCATCTCCAGTATAATGGAGATGAATTTTTGCCAGTCCCTTAGGGGTGATTTTTATTTTCTTTGCCAGCCCGGAGAATAGAGAGGTTAAGGTTGTTAATTTAACCTCTTCAGCAGTTGCCTTAATATCTAGAAATGGATGTTGAAAATTGTTCAGGATCCCTGAAACCTGAAGAGGTGTTTTTAATGTTGTGAACGTGAGATTTTTCGTCTCCAGTTTGTTTGGAACAAAAGAGACAAGGCCTTTAATGTCTGTGGCTTTTTCAACTTTTTTGATTCCGTCAACGCGGGCATCGGCAAGTTCAAAGGACCCGCTGTAGATGTAGGGGGCATCTTTCTCCGGGTGGAAAGAAAAGTCAATTTGGAATTTGGGGCTATCTGTAAAAGTTATTTCGTTAACGGACAATTTGGCTTTGTCAATAAGGCCTTGTGTTCTGACGGTGACATTTTTTGTGACCCCTTTAACAGAGGTTTCTTTAAGATGGAAAGATCCTGCAAGGTTTTTGCCTTCCGCGAGCTGGATATCAGCTTTTTCAAGGGAAAGAGAATCTGTTTCAAAAGAAAAGAATCGTTTCCGTAAAGCGAATTCGGCCAGCGGAACCTTGAGGTCACCTTGCAATGTAAAATTTTTGCCAATAGCCAGTTTTGTTTTTTGCATTTCGAGTTCGCCTTTAAGGCTGTTGGCAGGCCCTTCTTTTGAATACACAGCATTTTTTAATGAAAGATCCCCGGTTAGTTTGTTGTCATCGCTGAGAACCAGGACAGTGTTGTTTATAGTCAGATGACCGTTAGCATTAAATGTTTCTTTTTGTGATTGGATCGTTAGGTTTTTGGCAGTGATGTCTCCGGTGAGGGGTTTTGTTTTTGTTATTGGGACAAATGCGTCATTGATCGTGAAGTCACCCTCAAGGTCGAAGTTTTTGCCCTTGATCGTGAGTTGAGCGTTGTTTGCTATAAAGTTACCCTTGAAAATTCTTTTTACAGTATGGAATGATGCGTCTTTTGCAATCAATGAGGCGTTAAGGGCGAAGCCGTTGTCCTTTTTTGTCAGATGGAAATTTGAAGCGTTGAGATGGCCTTTAAATATTTTGTTTGCGGCAAACAAAATATCTGTCTGGGCAGCCAGGCTTCCCTGGACTTCGAGCTCTTTATTTTTCAGGGAAATGGTTAAGTCAGAGCTTTCAATTAACCCTTCATTCAGGGTAAAAGATTTGGTTTCGTAGAACATATTTAAGTACTGCGCGAGATCAAACTTTTGCGTTTGGAGGCTGGCGGTAAACGTTTTTGTCGAGGGAAAATATTGGCCTTTGGTTTTTAGTGTTGAAGCGTTGGAAGCAATTTGTGCTGTTAGATTAAAGTCTATACCTTTTTTTAATGAAAGGCCGGCTTTGGCGTCGATAGCTGTAAAAGTTTCTTCAAAAGGCAGGCCAGACGATGTGTCTTTTAAGGTTACACGCCCTTCATGGATTTCTATGCCCCCTAAGAGCAGAGAGAAGGGTTTTTTTGTTTTTGTGGTTTTACGTGGTTTAAGGAGATCAGAAAAGTTCCACTTGTCTTCTCCATAATGGGTAATTACAACTTCAGGGGAGGAGAGATTCAGGGAAGGGATGACAATAGTTTTCGTTTTTAAAAGGGATGCAAGAAGAACATTAAAGGATGCTTCTTTTATTTTGATGAAAGGTTCTTTGGGATATTTTTTTTGGAAGAGAATAAGGTCTTTGACGATAATCCCTTTGACAGGATTATATGTGATTTCTGAAAAGGTGATGTCGCGATGGAGAAGTTCCCGTGTTTTCTTAACGGCGATTTGTTTAAGCTGAATTGGAAGAAAAACGGCGTTGATATAAAAAAAAGCGATAAAGCTTAAAATAAGGACAATTGTTAGGGTGATAAGGATCTTCTTGAGCATGGACAACATTATAGCACAGGGATATTGTGGAACAAGCTCTTCTCCCGTGGGGGTTCTACAATTATTTGCAAAAAAAAAGGTGGCGTGCTATACTACGGCGTTTTTGGGGAATTTTAGATGCATGTCATTTTGTGTATTTTTGGGGTCACGGGTAATTGGTCGCGTGGCCCGGTCTTTTCGGGGAGTAGCGCAGCTGGCTAGCGTACATGCTTTGGGAGCATGGGGTCCCGGGTTCGAATCCCGGCTTCCCGACCATTTAGATGTCTGCCTTAGGCGGATTTTTGCAAAGTCGCTTGTTTTTAAAGGTTATCCTTTTTAGGCAAGCGGCTATTTTTTTCTATTTTTTT
>JAGLHE010000056.1 GCA_023143685.1 Candidatus Omnitrophota bacterium | reverse complement strand
CGTATTATTAAGTCCTGTTTCAGCGCGATTATTGTAGCCTACCTTTTTGAAACAGTTACATTTGTTTCTTTTCTTCCAAATATATTGCAAGATTCCGTTGTCGGCAGTTTAACCGTGTGGCTTCTGATTCCTGTCCGGATTTATCTTTATAGTGGAATTTTTGGTTCTCTTGTTGAAGTCGTTAGTGGACAGGAGAGAGTTGGCACTTTTTCAGGATTTAAAAGTAATGCTAAAAAGTTTTGGAAAGAATATTTTTACCTGACGCTTCTGTTGTACTTTATTCATTTTCTTTTATTTGTGTTTTTTCAAGAGCGAAAGCTTTCTATACACATGGTGCACGCGCATTTTGACATGGTCATCTCCTTAATTTTTGCTGGTGTTGTTATTTCGAAAAAATATTTACGCCCGTTAAGCCTGGAACAACGACCGGTTGGTGTCAACATAAAGGAAGGGCGGATACTTGCTATTCTTTATGTGGCAAATGTTTTTCTTTTTTATGTGCCGGATATTTTTGAAATAACGCGCTACGAGGTGTTGGGCGTGCTTTTGTTTTTGGCCAAGGCCTTGCAATTATTCGTATTTATTTATGTAACGAGTTTGATTTTAGGCGTATACCCAGAGATTAAAAAGAAATTTACGTTTGAAAAAGAGCTTTTGCTTGTTAATCCTCTTTCAGGTAGGATTCTTCAGGGTATTGGGTCGTACTTTATTTTTGCCTATCCTCCGGTGTTTGTTGTTCTTAAGGCATTGACTCCGAAAAATTATAACGTCCGGGAGTTTAACCGTGTGTTTTGGCAAGACAGGTATTATCAAAGTAATAAGTTGGTCGCGATTACCTGCTATACCTCTAATAGCCCCGAGGCCTATAAAATTGCCAAGGAATTTAAAAAGCGTGGGTCTGTGGTTATTATGGGTGGACCGCATGTTACGCATGTGCCTGACGAAGCTTTGGAATATTGTGATAGTGTTGTTGTCGGAGAAGCAGAAGGGGTGTGGAAAAACGTGGTTGAAGACTACGAAAAGGGAGAGTTGAAGAAGAAATATATGGGGCAGGCAACGCGAGAAGATTATCAGGCGGTGCATCAGCAGTTAATGCAGTCGCCGCCGGAAGTGGTCCGGGAGTTTTTGGAGACAACGCGTGGATGTAAGTATAAATGTTATTTTTGTGCTATTCCGGCTTTGTACGGCGGGCATGTTCGGAAAAAACCAATTCATGAAACAGTTGAGTTAATTAAAAAGGTAAAGGAGAAATATCGTAATATTAAATTTATAGATAATAATATTTATGCTGATCCAGCGTACAGCAAAGAGCTTTTTGAAGCCTTAAAGCCATTGAAGGTGCATTGGGCAACGCAATGTACAATTGATATCGCTAATAATAAAGAAATGCTTAAGCTGGCAAAGGAAAGCGGGTGCGGTGGTTTTTTGGTCGGGTATGAAATTGCCGGGGGGTCTTTGGAAAAGCAGCAAGGTGGAAAATTGGCTATGGCAGAAAAATACGTGCAGTTTACAAGGACAATCCAGCAGTCAGGCATTTCGATTAAAGGGCATTTTATTTATGGGTTTGATTCTGACAATTTTAAAAGTTTGTTGAATTTATGGAAATTTTGTTTTAAGGTTCGTCCCGGCTGCACAGCACTTTCTTTGCTTACACCTGTTCCAGGGACGAGATTTTATGATGATATGTTAGCGCAAGGGCGAATCTTGAACCTCAATTGGCGAAATTACACTTTTGATGCTCCTGTTTTTAAATTTAAACAGATAAATCATACTGCGATGGCTTTTGGCTTTCCTGCTATCAGATTGTTTTTCCTTTTTACAACATCATTTGGCTGGTTTTTAGGATTTTGTCTTTTGATGACCTATGCCTTCTTTTCGTGATTTAAATGTTTCTAACAACCAAGGCAGGAGGGAAAAGCCGTAGTATTGAACATTCTTATCGGAGGTGTTTATATATTAAGGATGTTTTTGCGATTGCGTTGACGATATAAAAGCAAAGAATAATAGATAAGACATTAACTTGAAGGGTCGCAAAGCAGATGGGACCGGTTAAAATGAAAGCAAAAAGGACTGCAGCGCGGGAGATTTTGTCAAGATGGTAAATCGTGTCAACCAAAGAAGGTATTTTGTGCTTGCGGCTGTAAAACTCGCCTACTTGGAAAAGGGTGTTTTGCTCCAGGGATTGCTCAGTGAAGTCGTTGTCAATAAGGGCAGCACTGATTTGTGCGATATATTGCTTTTTTGCTGAGTGAATTTTGATGCATAGAAAAGCAAGAATCAGTCCTGGCCCAAGGACGAGGGGTTGTTGAAAGATAAAGCCTAGGCTTAAAATACATAAGAATGTTGTGTAAGTGAAATTTTGTTGGCAGGTTATTTTTTTGAGTTTTGCGTACAGAGAATTCAGTTTTTTTTCGTTTGTAAGTTGTTGCTTGACAGGTGCTTGAGTTATGAGAAATAGAAACCACCTTTGTGTTTGGGGATCTGTTTCAATGGAGTTGAGGATAGCCGTACGGCTTGAAATTTTTTTATAATCTTGATCTGACATGGCTTGGTAGAGTTGTGAATTTGATATAAAGCATTTTAATCGAGATTTCAAATAATATCAATGGCAAAATAATACGTTTTTCAAAAGGGTGGATGCTTTCTGCGAGAGTGTCTGCCCTTTTTTGGGGAGGGGCATTGTCCAGGATTTTATAACAAAACAAAACAGCAGAGAGACGCTTGATAATTTTCCTTAAATCGTATATATTTAAAAAAGAGGAAAAATAAGAAAAAGTGGAACTGGGCAATTGCTAACGGAGGATATATGGAAAAAGAACCGTTAACGACTGGGGACGTGGCAAAACATTGCCATGTAACTCACCGCGCTGTTTTAAAATGGATTGAGAAAGGAAAGCTTAAGGCCTACCGTACGCCGGGAAATCATAGCCGGGTAAGTGAGGAAGATTTTATCCGGTTCCTTGAAAAATATAATATGCCCATTCCTAGGGATATGATCAATTTTTCAAACGGCAAGAAAAAGATTTTGGTTGTGGATGATGATAAGGCAATGGCACATTCTATCCGGCGGATGTTATTGTTAGAGAACATTTACGAAGTCGAAGTTGCGTATGATGGCTTTAGTGCGGGGCGGGAGTTTGAAAGACAAAAACCGGATTTGGTTTTGTTGGATATTAAAATGCCAAGAATGGATGGGTATGAGGTATGTAAGCAAATCCGGGAGAAGACGGCTAATAAAGATGTTAAGATTATTGCCGTATCCGGAGTGGTTGATATTGAGGGCGCGGAGAAAATTATAAAATTAGGCGCGAACGATTATTTGTCTAAACCATTTGATAATAATTTTTTGAGAAGAAAAATCGAGCGATTACTTGAAATAGATTCAGGGGTAGTGTAAGAGAAGAGCAAGAAGCAGTTGTTTATAGCAGAAATAAGGGGAGAGGGTGAGAAGAAAATCCTTTAAAGAGGGTCTTGGCCGCTGGACATGTTTTTTGTTCGCGGTCTTTTGTGTTGTGTCCAATACTGCCTTTGCTCAGGAGAAAGGCCCTTTGCGTATTGGTGTCGCGGCCATGATCTCTCCCAAAAAAACGATCAGCGTGTATCAGGAAATCCTTTATTACATTGAATCTCAGATCGGGCAATCTGTCGAGATGGTGCAGCGACGGACATATGCGGATATGGATGATCTTTTAAAGACACGGGATACAGAGATTGCATTTATTTGTAGTGGACCGTATGTGAAGGATTATGATAATTTTGGCGTTGAACTTTTGGTTTCACCTCAAGCGCATGGAGAAGCGGTCTATTATTCATATCTTATTGCGCACAAAGACAGTTCAATTAATACATTAGAAGCATTGAGAGGAAAAGTTTTTGCGTTCACAGATCCTAAATCAAATACGGGATGCTTGGTGCCGACCTATATGCTCGCTAAAATCGAAGAAACACCTGACAGCTTTTTTGAAAAATATGTTTATAGCGGACACCATGACAAATCGATTGAAATGGTGGCAAAAAAAGAAGTTGCTGGTGCCGCGGTGGACCATTTGATTTGGGAGTATATGCACGCGACAAACCCTGATTTTACATCTCAAACGAAAATTGTGGTCAAGTCGCCTCCTTATGCCATGCCACCTCTTGTTGTACATCCCGGAGTAGATCCTCAAATAAAAGCACAGTTAAGAGATATTTTATTAAATATGCATAAGGATGAATATGGCAAGAAGATTCTGGGTAAAATTTTTATTGATAAATTTATTGTTCCAAAGGATGAAGACTATAATTCCATTCGGGAAATGACTGAATGGCTTAAGTCTCACGATAAGCTGTAAGATATCTTATAGTATAGGAATTTCAGAAGACCCCAAGCGAAATTCCTATAAGGCAAAAAAAAGTTGCGAGCAAACAAAAATATCAAGCGAGCTTATTTTATAGTAT
>JAGLHE010000055.1 GCA_023143685.1 Candidatus Omnitrophota bacterium | reverse complement strand
AAAAGTGTCAAGCGAGCTTATTTTAAGTTTTATGAAGATTAAAACGAAAATTTTGTTAGCTGTTGTCGGAGGGATCGTTCTTGCTTCCTGCATCACAGGGTTTACCGCCCATCAGATGATGCGGGAATTTTTATTTGCACAAGTAGAAGCGCGGTTAGGGGAGGCAGCGAAAAAGGTTGAGGAACGTGTTGAACGATTTTTGCAGGATAAAGAGCGGGAAGTACAGTTGTTAAGTAAAAATCCCAAGCTGAAGCTTTTCATGTTTGATTCTACTAAAGTCGAGGTGAATGAAATTGTCAGCATGCTGAAATTTGTCGCGCACAATTTTCATGACATCATTATTTTGGATAAAGATGGCAAAGAAATTATTAAGATTATTGACCGCAAGATTTCTTCTCATTTAACAAGCCAGGAAAAACAAGAATTTTTCAGGGAAGCCCGGAAGGCGGGGTTGTATGTTAATCCGTTGTTTATTCATGAAGTGCATTTAGGGGTTCCGGACAGGCTGTATGCGCAGAAAATTTTTAATATTTATGAGGAATTTGCAGGAGTCCTGGTCGCGCATGTTTCATATCAACGGTTAGGAGAAATTATCGGGGACGTGAGTTTTGGAGAGGAAGGGGCAGGGTATTTGCTCAACGGTGAAGGGTATTTGGTTAGTGGTTTGCAGGGGGGGCGGCCAGAAAGGTATCTTAAAAAAGATGAAAAACCGAATGAATCATTTTATAACATTGTTCAGAGGCAGCGCCGTCAGGGAGAGGGCTTTTTGCGGACGATGTTTAAGGGTGTCGATAGCTTGGTGTCCTATCGTTTGATCCCAAGTCAAAAGTGGGTAGTTGTGATGACATTGCCGTATGATGTTTTTGCCCGTGGATTGCAAAAGTTAAAAGGGTTGCTTTTTGGCGTGAGTTTGATGGTTATAGTCTTTGGTAGTTTTGTCGGCGTATTTATCGCGACGCGTGTTGCCCGTCCTTTGCAGTTGTTGGCAGATTCATCTGAGGCGATTGCTGACGGAGATTTTTCTAAAAAAGTTTTGGTCACCACCAAAGACGAAGTTGGAATGTTGGCTTTGGCTTTTGAGCGGATGCGTTTAAATTTACAAGAAGTCGTTGAGAGCTTGAAACATCATATTGCAGAACTGGATGAAGCGCGAAGAGTTGTTGATTCTAATTATCATCGTCAGATTTTTTTAAATAGGTTGGTTGAATCTTCTTTGCGTGAGGATTCTTTAGATGAGATTTTGCAGCAATTGATTGACCAGTTGATGATAAGTCCATGGATTACCTTAGAGCCGCGAGGGGCTGTTTTTGTTGTGGATCCAATCTCGAGGACATTGGTGATGAAAGTGCAAAAAGGTCTCGGTCTTGAGCTGCAAGAAGGGTGCTCGCATATTCCATTTGGAAAATGCCTTTGTGGGAAAGCTGCCCAAACAAAAGAAACTGTTTTCTCTTCACACGTTGATGATAAGCATGAAATTCAGTATGTAGACATGAAAGAGCATGTGCATTGCTGTGTACCTATTGTTTCCGCGCAAAAAGATGTCTTGGGCGTTATTAATTTGTATCTTGAGGAAGGAGCTCAGTTTGATCAAGGACAAATTGATTTCCTGAAAACAGTCGCGAATGTTTTGGCAAGTATTATAGAACGTAAGCGTGCTCAAGAATCTCTGTCCGCAGCAAATGCGGAGTTGGCTGCTAGCGAAAAGGCTTTGCAAAATATGTTTGACGATTTAAATAAAGCCCATCAGATATTGAAAGAAACGCAAGGAAAGCTGGTTCAGTCAGAAAAAATGGCATCTATTGGGCAGCTGGCAGCGGGAATAGCTCATGAAATTAATAATCCTGCGGGGTTTATCGGAAGCAATCTTCAAGTCCTGGAGCAGTACTGGCAGAATTATTTGCGATTTTTGTTGATAGTAGAGGATTTGCAACTCACGGTGATGGAGAAAGATTTTCAGAAAGCACAGCAGGCAGCCGAACATCTTGCTCTCTTAAAGGAGGAACTCAGGTTGGATTTTATGCAGGATGATATTAATAATTTGTTGCACGAATCACAGGAAGGTGTGGACCGGATAAAAAAGATTGTCATGGATTTGCGTACCTTTGCCAGGGAAGGGCATGAAGCGAGCGAGAATATTAAGATTGAGGAGATTGTCGAAAGTGTTTTAGGAATTGTATTTAATGAGCTGAAGTATAAGGCTGATTTGAAAAAGGAGTATGGACAGACGGCAGAAGTCTCTTGTAACGCGCAGAAGTTAGGGCAAGTTTTTGTTAATTTGCTTGTCAACGCGGCACAGGCGATAGAGGAGCGAGGAGAGATTATGGTTAAGACTTACCAAAAAAGGGATGAGGTTTATGTTGAGGTTGCGGATACAGGTAAAGGAATTCCGAAAGAAAAGATATCAAGGATATTTGATCCTTTTTATACAACCAAGCCTGTTGGAGAAGGAACAGGCTTGGGTTTAAGTATCAGTTATGATATCGTCAAGAAACATGGAGGTGATATTACAGTAGATTCTGGAGAAGGTCGAGGGACGACATTTACTGTTATGCTGCCAAAGAGTGATAAAGCAAAGAGGGAGGAAAAGAAGAAAACAGCTTGAATCTTTTGTTATTTCTTTGACCCTTGCAATCAGGGGTTTTCTTTTTGGTAACCAGTGAGTTACTCTTTTTGCAAGTTTTGGCTTTTGCGAGTGTTTGAGCAGTGGTATACTCAGCCATAAGAATTAAATAGTGAAAAACAGGAGGGCTGGATGTTGTGGAATCAAAAAAGGGTTAATCTCCTTATTGACCGTGGCTTTCAAGTAAAATTTATTTTGAAATTTTGTTTGGTTGTTATTGTTTCTTCTTTGTTGATTAGCGAGATGACCTTATATCTTGCTAAAGATGCGACAACCGTAACAGTGGAAAATAATATTGTTGTGGTTAAGCCGACATCTGATTTTATTTTACCGATTCTAGGCGGAACATTGCTCGTTGTTTCTGTTTTGGCGGCAATCATTGTCATTGTTCTGACATTGCTTTATTCCCACAAAATTGCCGGACCGGTTTATCGACTTAAAAAAGAAATTGATTCTTTAGAGGAAGGGGACCTTGCCCGAGATTTTCATATTAGGGATAAGGATCAGCTGCAAGCGTTGGCAAGCAGCTTGCGGACCATGGGAACAACGTTGCGGGGCAAACATGGGGAGTTGAAGAAAAAGTTCTGTTGTTTAGCTGGGTTTTTAGAGAAAAATGAATATAAGATCCCGCCAGGGGAAGAGGATGTCGTTTGTAAGATGCTCGAGGAGCTCTATGTGACATTGGATTATTTTAAAGTTTGAGGGTGGGTGTTGAGAGTAAAAAGTGAATGGTGGGTGGGGTGACCACAAAAATCATTAACTATTCGCTATTAGCTATACACCATTAATAAGGATTTCTAAAAATGAAAAAAGAGAAAAAGAAGATTCTTGTGGTTGATGATGACGCTGGGATGGTGAAGGTTTTAGAGAAATGGCTTCATGTGGCTGGGCGGGAAGTTATTGGGGCCTTGAGTGGAGAGACCGGCCTTGAGCGCGCGGAGAAGGAGGTTCCTGACTTGATTCTTCTCGATTTAATGTTGCCGGGCATTGGTGGAGTGGAAGTGGCCCGTCGATTAAAAGCAAATTCTGTCACAAAAGATATTCCCGTTATTTTTATAACCATGTGCATCGGTGTAGAGAACGATAAAGGGGATGAAAAAATCGAAGTTGATGGACAAATTTATCGTGCTTTTGCTAAACCTTTGCATAATAAAAAACTTTTGAGTGAAATTCGCAAGACGATTAATCGTAGGGAGAATAGTTAGGGCCTGTTTTAAAAATGTTTGGTATAATGTGCGGTAATGAGAAATTTAAACATTGTGCATATTATGGATTTAATAAAGAGAAATACATTTCTTACCCCCTGTTTTAAATATCTCCTGTTTTTACTTCCTTTTATCCTTTGGGCAAGTGTGCTTGGGACCAGTTACACGCCAGAAGGAGAAGTCGAGCTTTTGGCTGACTCCCAAACATATTTTGCTTATACAAACCACTATTTGCACCATATCCTTCGCGGGGTTTATCCCTTGTGGGATCCTTTTATAGCGTGGGGCCGGCCTGAAAGTTTCTTGGCACGTTCTTCCGGTGAGTTTAATCCTTTTTGGATGTTTTTGCCTTTATTGCAGAAATCAGGCCTTTCGTTTACCTTTGTTTATCTTTTCGCGATAGTTGGTTATTTCTTTTTTGGTGCAATAGGGTTTTATTTGTTGGCACGGCGCATATTTTATGCGCCCTGGGCTTCTTACCTGGCGTTTGTTCTTCTTTTGTTTTCCGGCGTAGGAACTAACATATTTAGTGATTTGATTGTGGTTTTGTTGTTTGTTCCTTTTGTGTGGTTTTTTTATTTTTGGATATCTTTTACGCAGAAGCGGTGTCAGGCATATTTTCTGGGAATGACGTTTTCTTTAATGATAATTCTTGTCACCTATTTGCCGTTTTATTTCTTAACGATTTTTTTGAGTCTTTTGATGGGATTGATAGTGCTTTATCCACGAGAAACTAAAGATGGGCTGGCGCATTATGGGCAGTTTGCTAAACAGCATCCTTTTTTAGTGGCTGTGTGCTTTTTTTCTGTCGCATTGTCTTTTGCTCCAGGACTCGCCTGGTATCTTTCGGGAAAAACAGGTGAGTATGTGATTGCATCGCGTCAAATGGCTGGGCAAGGTGCTGAAACAACTAAAATGGCCTTTGAGACAATCGCGCACAGCGGTATCCTGGGAACAATTACTCTCGAGGGGCTTTTTTCTAATTTGCAATATAATATACATCCCGGATTTGTATATTTACCGATATTTGTTTTCTTAAGTCTTTTGCTGGGCGTGATGTCACCCATAAATAAAAAAATTATTTTATTTGCAAGCGTGAGCTTGTTTCTTTTCTTGGTTGCCCTTACGGATATGACGCCTGTATTAAGATTTTTGTACGAGCATATTTTCTTTTTCCGCCACTTCAGGAATTTGCAATTTTTGTTTTGGTTGATGATGCCGATTTTTACTTTATTTGTCGTTGCTCAAATAGAACAATTCGTATCAATTCCCTTTAAGTCAAGAAAAGAAAAAGCGGTAATGCTTTTATGGGTAATCCTGGCTCATGTTGGATTCTTTGTTTTTCTTTTATCGCGTGAGAATGTTCTCCTCTCGTCGTTTGTGACGGTGGGGTTTAGTCTTGTGTTTTTTGGGAGTTGGAGCCTGGGGTATTTGAAGCCTCATGCAAAAATGTTTCTTTTGGGGCTATTGGTGATTGTTTCTTTGCAACCAGTGGAAGCTTTTCATCATATGAGAAGCTTTATGAAAGGATCAACATTTCAATATTCCCGTAGTCCTTATACAAAAAAAGAGGCGATCCCGCGCTTTTCGTTTTTAAGGCCGGATGAAAACAAAACAGTTGATGAAAAGGGTTTTTTGGGTATAGCGAATATTTCCGGCGGGGCGGTGAGTGACACGACAGGATTTGGGCAAGGGGATTATATCGGTACGCGGTGGTCACAGCTGATTCATAATAATATTAAGCAGGAAGTGCTTCAGGGATATGCGCGGCATAAATTTGTGGTGTATGATTATGTGCGCCATGTCAATCCTGATGAGCTGGATTGGCAGTATTTTGAGAATGCGTTGAGTCAAAGGCGAAATATTGCGTTTGTAATGGACGAAGGGGTTTTGGGAGAGCAATCGGAGTCTTTGAGGAAAACAAGTCAGTCGCAGTTTATTGACGGAGACTCCCGGGGGATGCAGGTTTTAGATTTTGATTTAAATTTTATTCGATATAAGACATATTATAAAACACGAAAATTCCTTGTATACAATGACAGTTATCATAGCGGGTGGCAGGCATGGGTGAACAATGAGCCGACAAAAATTTATAGGGCAAATATCGCATTTAAAGGATTATGGTTGCCGGCAGGTGAGAATGTTGTTTTGATGCGGTATCGGTCAAACGCGTGGCATAGTTTTCAGATCTTTTTAGAGATATATTTTCTGGTATTTCTGGTTTATGTCTTATATTCTTTCTGGAAACAAAGGGGCGAAAAGTGAAGGATGTGGATGTGGTGGGGAATTTTGCGAAGGGAGTGAAATCGATTCGCAATCGGTGTATCACGATTTATATTATTGTGGCTTTAACTTTATTATATGGAGTCGACCACCAGCGAGTTATTAAAAAAACATTAGATTTTTTACAACGCATCCCTCCTTATTTGGTGGAATATGCCCTGGGCGAGGAAGAGGTAAATGATAAGAATTTTAGGCATGGCGTTAGATATTATAGGAATCTTATAAAGCTTTATCCTGATTCAGCCACAGCGTATAATGCGTTAGCTTTTTGTTATTATCATCTTGGCAAAAAAGATATGGCGTTGCAGTATTATAAAAAAGCCGCGAGTTTTGATGCCGGGTTTTTTGGGGTTTTTTATAATCTTGGTTTGATGCATTATCAGCGTCAGGAATGGGCGGAAGCTGTGGAAGCCTTTCGGGAGGCGGTTGAATCTTCAACGCACAAAACACTTATTGCCGGTGCTGTGGGGCCTTTTGGTTTGAGGCCAGATTTAGATGCCGACAATATGCAGCAAAACAAAAAAGAATTACGTTCGGGCTATCAAAAAGCCTTCGAGTTGATTGTTTTAGGGATTCATCATATGGGAGATCTTAGTGGTGCGCGGGATGCCGCATTGGTCGGTATAAAAAAATCTCCGGGAGATAAAAGGTTTTTTTATTATTATGTGGGAAAAAGAGCATATGAAATGAAAAAATATCAAGAGGCGATGACGTATTTAAATAAGAGCGCTAAGGCAGGGTTCACCCCTTATGAATCTTATCTGTATTTTAGTTTGTCGGCTGAGAAATCAGGATTTAAGGCGTTGGCGCGGCAGAGCAGAATCAAAGCAGATAAATTCCCCAAAGAAAAGCAAGCGGATGTTTTCTCAGAGATACAAAAGGATCAGGGGTTTTATTTTTATCCATGTCCGCGAATTATGATTATTAACGGGAAAAGACGGAAGGTTGTCTTGTAGTATAGGAATTTCAAAAAACCCAAACGAAATTCCGGCACGGCCGCATAGAAGATGTGACCCGGTCAAAGATAAAAGGCGAACTTTCTTGTAGGAGAAATCATGGCGGTTACTCAACAAATGAATTTTATCAGCAAACGTGTCGGGAATGCGATTGCAGATTACGATATGATGCAGGATGGCGACAAGATAATGGTCGCAGTCTCAGGGGGAAAGGATAGCCTGTCTTTGTTGCAAGTGATGCAATACCGGCAGAGTTTTATACCGGTGGGCCTCGAGATTGTTGCGGTACATGTGGACGCGGGGATGCCGGATTTTCCGATGGAACAAATGATAGGATATTTTAAAGAATGGGGAGTTGCCTATCATATTGAAAAGGCGGATTTGTTAAAGGGAAAAACCTGGGAGACAATTGATTGTTACCAATGTTCGCGTGAGCGACGCAAGGTACTTTTTGAATTGGCAGATAAGATGGGATGTAATAAGATTGCCTTGGGCCATCATATGGATGATATCGTTGAGACTATTTTATTGAATATGTTTTATCGGGGAGAAATAGGCTCGATGTGCCCCAAACAAGAGTTGTTTGATGGAAAACTTGCGATTATTCGGCCGTTGGCATATATTAAGGAAGAAGATGTAGAGGCTTTAGCCCATGAAGGTGATTTTTTGGATATCAGCCCTTTTAAATGTCCGAATGATGAAACATCGAAAAGACGAGCTATGAAAGATCTTTTGGCGCAGCTTGAGAAAGAAAATTCAGCTGTGAAAAAGAATATCATTCACAGTTTAGAAAATATAAAGTATGACTATCTTCTTGAAAAGAAAGGAGTGTCTTTATGAAAAATAAAAAATGGCTGAAGGTTTTAGTGGTTGTTGTTGTTTGTGTTTTCGCGCTTGGTGTTATTAAAGATGTTTTAATCAAAACAGCGGTTACGGTTGGCGCGAAGCAAGTTTTAGGCACGCCTGTAAAAATCGGGAAATTTCATTTAGGAATTTTAACTCAGAAGATTTATATCAAAGATTTTAAAATGTACCAACCCGAGGGTTTTCCTGAAGGGGTTCTGATTGATATTCCGGAGATAAATATAAAATGTAACGTCCTTGCGTTGTTGAAAGGGAAGATACACCTCCCGTTAATTGTTTTTGATTTAAAAGAGATGGTTCTTGTCAGGAACACAGAAGGGGCCTTGAATCTGGATGCTCTTAAAATTGCTGAAAAGGAAGAAGAGGTCGAAGAGCCGAAAGATGTCTCACAGGAGAAGAAAGAGAAGAAGACATCAAAAGAGACGGCTATGCAGATCGATGTGATGACTCTTAAAATAGGCAAGCTTGTTCAAAAGGATTACAGTAAAGGGGATCAGCCGGTTGTTTCGGTTATGAATATCGATAAAGATAAAACATATAAGGATATCAAAAGCGCTGCACAGCTTGCGAGGATTCTTCTGGTTGAGACAGCAGGCCCGGCTGTTCTTAAAGGGGCAAAGATATATGCAGCAACAGCTATTTTAGGGGTTGGGTTTTTACCTGCAGGGGTGGTCGGTGTTTTGATTGCCAAGGACAGAGGAACGGCTGAATTTGATGTTGGATTAAGCGAAGTTTTTAGTGTTAGCAAGCAGATTGTCGCCGAGCTGGGGAAAATTAAATCAGTGAATGAGGCAAAAGGGCTTATTAAGGCAAAGGTTAATGGAAGTGATGTCGCGATTAATATTATTGAACAAGAAAAGAATAAAACCAAGGTAACGGTTTCTGCCCGGAAGATGATGATCCCTAAACCCAAGATTGCTGAGGGTGTGCTTTATGAAATATCAGAAAAGTTGAAGTAGGGCGAAGATGAAAGTTTGTTCCAGTAGGCAGAGAAAGAACCTTAAGTTTTTAAATAAATTTTCGCAAGATATTTTTGAGTGTTTAGGCCCAGTCGTTTTCTTGAATACTTACTTCTGCTTTCTTTAGGCACTGCAAGATTTCTTCACGATGAGTGGGTTTTAAGAGATAGTGACAGGCGTCGTTTTTGTAGGAGTCCAGGCAGTTTTCGACCGTAGGGTTCCCTGTGATCATGATGACCTTAACTTGCCATTTGTTTTTTTGAACTTCTCGCAAGAATTCAATGCCATCCATCTTTGGCATTACAATATCGCAAAAGACAATTCCTATTTCATGCCGGGTGAGCATTTCAATCCCGGCTAAGCCATTATCTGCTGTGAAAGCAGAGTAGCCGTGGCGCTCAATGTATTTTTTGAGAAGCTCTCGAGGTTCTTCTTCGTCATCAATTATAAGAACTGAGATTTTTGACTTCTCCATAAAAGGCCTCTTTTGCATGTCGGGTTTTCCCTCGGCAATAAAAAATCCGGGGAATTAAAAAATCTTTTCTTTAAAGATTGTTTAATAACCCGGCTATCCGGCCCCTGATGAATTTCTGTGAAGGTAGGGGTAAAGCGTGTAATACGAATCGGATCCGTGGCTTAAGCGTCCCCTGCTTACGCAGGGTTTGCCAATTAATGCTTACTTCAAGTATAGAAAGAAATGTTCTGGAAATCAAGAGTTTTTTCACTGGGCAAGAAAGCGTTTTCTTTCGTGTTTAATTTTAGCCAATTTAAAAAGAAAGGTTCTTGATGTTTGAAGAAAACAGTGTCATCCCGAAAATGGACATTATATGGACACCAGAGGAAAAAGTACCCTGGGTTACCAAAGAGTTAAATCTCGCAACTGTTTGATATATAATGTATTTCAACTCTGCTGTGGATTTTTATTTCAAAAAGAGCATCTGCCTTATAGTTATGTGCTAAGGCAGGTGCCCTTTATTTATATTAGTAATATTAAAACTAATATGATAAAATGCCGCCGTACACAGTGAGGGAATTTATGGATAAAATTAATGTTATATATCTTGTGGTTGGTTGTCTGGGATTTTGGGTCAAATAATATTTTGGCATAATGGTAGATGGTATAAAAAAAGAGATGCTAAGTTGTTAATATTTTCTGAATTAAAAGATGTAACAGGTGAAGAATTTCAAGCGGTAGCTCAGTAAATGAAGGCAAAGAAAGATGCTGGGCTTAGTTTGAAGAAATGTCAATTGTTTTCAGAGGGGTTTGTTTTAGATAAACTATCTCTTTTTAATTCAAAATTTCAAAAAGATATAATTGATATTAAATTTAAAGTAAAAGTGCTCAATGAAGAAATTGAAAATGGAATGTATTTTCATCGTCTGGCTTTTGATGCTTCTTCTATGAGTGCGAATAGTTGTGTGATTTCTCAGAATATGGAGGATATTTATAAACGGGTGATGGATATGACTAAAAGGATGGTAGATAAGATTGATGCAGTATTAGAAAGCTAAAATTGTTTGGTGGTTTACATAATTATTTTATTTTGTTATAACTATATAATTAAAATTTGTGAGATATGCGCCCATAGCTCAGCTGGATAGAGCATCGCCCTTCTAAGGCGAGGGTCGGACGTTCGAATCGTCCTGGGCGCGTTTTTTTATTTTTAAGGAATATGATTATGGGTTTCAGTTTTCCCGGGAGTGATGAGAGGTTGGGGCATTGGTTAAAATTTGTAAGTGCTATCATTTGTGCGATAATAGTCGCGTATGCTGGTAATAGTATTAGTAATGATATACAACAGCAAAGATTAGAGTTGCAGAAAATGGCTGAGTTTGGTCGATATGTCGAATACGCTTTGAGCTCAAATGTTGCTACACGACGTAATTTAGCAAGATATTTTATTGCAGTGACAGAAGATGAGAAATTAAGAGAGAAATGGATGTCGTTTCTTGAGTTAGTAAATAAAGAATACAAAGATATTGAGGATGCGAAAGAAAAACAACAGCAAAGATTGAAGAATTTAGATTTAAGTGAAGAGGAGAAGGAAAGATTGCGGCGAGGGATAATAGAAATGCAACAAGAACTTAAAGTCGTTCCACGTTCAGGTGCGGCTGGATATGGAGTAAGTCCGTTTGGGGTGACACCGTTCGGTGGGGGGAATTTTGGCGGAGCGGGAAAGTCTGGAGATTTTTAAGAATTAGGATAGTTGGCGGTAAGTGAGACAAGATAAGTTTTTCTTAAGGTTGGACACTTGAGGTTTTTGGGCTGAATAGCCCATTTTTTGTTTTACCGTAAGTCGTTGTTATTTAATAATTTATATGTAATTTGTTGAGTGCCTTGGGTAATAGAGCAACAGCCTTCTAAGCCAAGGGTCGGACGTTCGAATCGTCCTGGGCGCGTTTTTTTATTATGAAAAGAATTTCTAAAATATTTATTGGTCTTTTTGTTTTCATTATTGTTGTTTTCTGGGCGGCCTCGGTGGTGGTCAATCTGTATGGCAAGCGAATGGTGGAATCAACATTAAGCCAGGCCTTACAAAAGACGGTAACGGTTAAGGGCGTGCAGTTTCTGTTTCCTTTTGGGGTTAGGGTCGACGGTATTGATGTAAAGGATATTGGACAAATCGAGAAGGTTGTTATACAGCTGGCAGGGGGCGGGCCGCAAAAAATTGTTTTATCTGAAGTAAAGGTTATCAACCCTGATATTGTTATCACGCAAAGGGATTTGCCCAAAGCGCAGCCATTCGAAGTGGTGCCGGAAATCACCGCAGTAAAAGATGTGCTCGTTTTTAGTAACGAAAAAAAATACCTTTCAGAAGATAAAGGAAAAACAGAGACGAAAGTAAAGAAGCAAATTATTGTCAAACATTTAGCGGTAAAAAACGGGCAAATACAATTTAAGGGATTTTTTCCTGAAAAGGGATGGCAGCCTGAAGCGCAGAAGGTTAGCTTGACAGCGCATGCATTGTCGTATCCTCTACAGGCTGATGAAACATGTTTTCAAGTCCAGGGAGTTGTGGGTGGCGAGGATATCCCGTTTTTAGGCAGTCGTGTTAAAGGGCAAGGAAGGGTAAATTTTTTAAAGAAAGATATGGATGCGACCTTGGCGCTGATTGGAAATGACGGGCGTGTGGGGTTGGCGGCAGACTTTAAATCTATTGCAAATGATATGGTCGTGACAGGGAGTGTTAAGCTTGCCCAAATGGGGCGGCAGTCCAAGATGATTGATCGTGAAGAATCAGGGGCAGGGGTGGTTTTAGATGCATTGGGGGCGTTTGGCGTAGACGTGGGGATGAATTTTTCTTTTAAGACGGAAATGGATGATTTTAAAGTTGGTGCGGTGGCAATGAAAGGTACGGTTGGATATGGAAAAGACAGTTCCGGGAATGTTAAGGATGAATTAAAGAGTATAGGCAAGCAATTTGAGGCATTTGGGAAGAGCTTGATTAGGGAAGAGTAGTTTTTTGATAGCGAGGGGTTGTTTGTGAGAAAGAACTACTTGCTGATATGGGATTTTTTGGTAAAATGATGTCTCTTTACCGACCATTTATCACTAAGAATTTATAACTATAATATGGTGGATGTAGCGCAGTGGTAGCGCTCCTGATTGTGGTTCAGGCGGTCGCGGGTTCAAATCCCGTCATCCACCCCATATGTTACTCCCACGCGAACCGGCGCACTTGTGTGCCACAGCTCGTGTGGGAGTTTTTCTTTAGAGAGCAAAGACTACGTAGAATTCTCTTCTGAAGAAATGCTGGAATATGTCCGTTATATTCAGCGATACGCTACTATTCCACCCCGCACGTATTGGTGTGAATTCCCTTTTTATTTTGCTATGGAAAATCATAAGAAGCATTTCCGTTTTGGCTATCGCCCGGAAGACCTTGCCCATATTGATACTATTAACCAGAAAGCCTTGAAAAAGCATCAAGGCTTTCTTAACCGTTTAGATCGGTTTCCTCTTGATAAAGCTGAACTATATTTGAGGCTGAAAGAGGCTCATGGCGTAAATACGGTTCGTGGCCTTTCCGCGATTACAGGTGAAGAGTGGTCATATATCGCCAAGGTTCTTAGACTCTTGGGTTTGCCGGAACAGATCAAGGATTTTCTCCGCAATAATAAAAGTGATCCTTCTGTTGTAAAGCTTTTCAATTTCAAAATATTGTTAGATATTGTCCGGCAGGGCGAAGAATCGCTTCAAATAATTCGTTTTCGAGAGTTCATGGAAGAACAGGGGCTGATAGATGTAAGAATTTGACAATGTAAGAATATTTGTCATATTAAAGTCCGGGTAAATTCATTGAAGGTGAAACAAATGGAAAATGAATATAACAATCAAAATCTTGACATTGTTTTAATAAATGTCATAATGTCCATTATGTTGATATGTCCGTTAAATATCGGACAATTATAATAAGTAGACATTTACTCTTGGAAGGGAAGTCGTTATGAAATCTATTTTTAGTGATAAAGCCACGGTAGTTATTCGGGCTATGCTTGCAGAGCCGCAGCGCAAGTGGACGGTCCGTGATTTCGAAGCTGAATTTAATGTGGGCAGGAGCCGGGCAGCCCAAGTATTAGCGGAATTAAGGAAAAAAGGCTTTGTAGGAGGGGTCACATCCGGTAGGAAGGCATACAGCCAACTCACTGACAAAGAAGGCTTGATCAATGAATGGCTTCGGGTTTACAATTTTGAACTTAACGAAAACCATCTATATTACAGTGAAAGTGACATTTTAAAGACAATGAAAGTTTTCCTGGAAAATAGAAAATGGGAAGACAAATACGCTTTAACCCTTCATACTGGAGCCAATTTAATCAGTAATTATGTCAATACCCCGGTGACGTACTGTTATTTGGATAGTCACTGTTTCAAAGAAATGTCTCTGGAAATCCGGCAGGCGTTGGATTTAAAAGAATTAAAAAGAGGCGGCAATATCTGTTTTATCAAACCATATTACAAAAACTCGGTTTTTTTTCACAAACAGAAAATAAAAGGGCTATCCGTTGTTTCAAATCTTCAACTTTATTTGGATTTATATCATTTTCCTCAACGAGGTCGAGAACACGCTGACTATTTATTAAAAGTCCTCAAAGAGAAAGAGGTGGAAATTGGTTGAAGGTTATCCAACAGAAAAATTGTTACGCAAGGTTATTGATGATCTAAGTGACTTTTTACCTTATCTTGTACTGGTTGGCGGGTGGATTCCATATTTATATCAAAAGCATGTCTGGCCCAAAGAATTAACTGGACAAGGTCTGGGAACAGGCGTTTTACAATCTTCAACACCGCTGACTACGACCGATATGGATTTTGGCGTAACATTGGTAAGTTATAATGGTGATGAATCTATTGCTGATCGGGTTAGAAAATTGGGATATAGTGAACGCCACGTAGATATGGGCAGGATGGTGCCGTTTGTTCCAGTTGTCAAAGGCAAAGAGGCTAATGAAAAGGCAGAGGTAGAATTTATTACTGTGCTGAATCCTCCAAAGCATATCCATGAGAAGCTGATTGGCAAAGAGATTGTACTCAACACTATTAAACATTTTGAAATTGTACTTGAATATACCAGGAAGATCGAATTTTTCTCACAGGAGGTTCAGATCCCGACAGAATCGGTATTCGTTTTTCATAAATTGCTTACCTTTGTCTTGCGTGAAAACGAGGACAAAAAGCGAAAAGACCTTTATTATGTCTATTTTATGCTGCGCTTCTGCCCGGATAAAACAAAGATGGTGAATGAGGTCAAAGAGTTTATCGAAAATCGCAAGGAAGGCAAAAAGGTTCTTAGCAACATCAAAGCCTTTTTCGCGCACAAAGATGACAAAGGCCCGGTTGCTGTTGAGCGGGAAAACGGAACGGATTATTTTATTAGCAATGTCCGGGAAGATGCTTTCGAGAGGATTGCACAATTGTTAGGATAGATTTATTGAATTGTTTTTAATGGGGATCGCCTTGTTCAGGTCGGACGGGGTGGTTGGTGGGGTATAAGTAACAATAAATGGGAGAGAGAAGAAGTTGGCAGAGTACACAAGAAATCATTATGTGCCGAAGTGGTACCAATATCGGTTTATTCCTGAAGACTATAAGGAAAAGAAGTATTATTATTTAGACCTTAATCCTGAGCGAAAATCGACAAAAAAGGGAATGTACGCACGGAAAGCTTTGCTTCGGTGGGGACCGCGAAGTTGTTTTTGTGTCGATGATTTATATACAACAGCTTTTGGGAACTGGGAATCAACTGAAATAGAACAAAAATTTTTTGGTCAGATAGACTCTTCCGGGAGGGAGTCTATAGAATACTTCACGAATTTTGAGCATCCAAGTGTTGATGGTGATGCATTTAGAAATCTGTTACTGTACATGAGCATTCAAAAGTTACGTACTTTAAAAGGTCTTAATTGGTTAGGCGAAATTGTAAGGTTATCTGATAAGAACCTTGTACTGTTTAAAATGCAGGAGTTTCGTCAACTTTTTTGTGCTTTATGGACTGAATGTATTTGGAACATAGTCGATGCTTCTGACTCAGATACCAAATTTATAATTTCTGATCATCCTGTTACAGTATATAATAAAAGTTGCTTACCAAATTCGAAATGGTGCCTCAGGCATAGAGATCCGGACATAGCTTTTATGGGAACACATACATTGTTCCCATTAAGTTTGAATAAAATGCTTATACTAACTAATCTATCATGGATTAGAAATCCTTACGAGAATCCAAGAGTCCTTAGGCCACATCCCAATATGTTTAGGTCGGCTATGTTTAATTTTACTCAAATTCAAACTAAAAGAATGTTATCAGAAATCGAAGTAAATGAGATAAATTATATCGTAAAGAAAAGAGCGTATAGGTATGTAGCGGCAGCAAAAAAAGAATGGCTTTACCCGGAAGAAGTTATTCCTTATCGAGAATGGGATAAGCTAGGTAATGGTTATCTTTTAATGCCAGATCCAAGATCAGTTACTTTTTCGAGTGAGATAATTATTGGGTATGATAATAAGCGAGCTGATTTTTTTGATGAATATGGACGAAAACCTTGGCATAAAGATTATAATGATAAACAACGACATGATAAGGACTGGAATACCTTTCTTGCGTTTCAAGGTGAGTTTGCCAGAGTGTTCGGTCCAAAGCGTAGAGGAAGGTCTTTTGAGCACTGTCGCATGGATAATGAAGAAGATAGCCCAGATTATCATGCATATCATTTAAGCCTTGAAGATAAATTAAAGCCAATGAATGTGAACTAAAGTTATTGAGAGAGATAAGCAGAGAATATATTGCGGGAGTTAATATATCAGAGTATATGGCAGGAGACTTTAAAAAAATGATTTTTACTTGTGGCTCAGAAGGGCGCGGTTTCTACTACCAGTCATCCACCCCATATGTTACCTTCGTGCGAACTGTGCCACAAAAACGGTTTGCACGAAGGTTTTCTTTTGCCTGAAAAGGAAGTGATAGGGTTTAATTCTGCAGAAATGTTCGAATATATAAGATATGTGCAAAGATACGAAAAAATACAGCCTAGAACATACTGGACAGAATTCCCCTTCTATATAATTATAAAAAGTCGCAGGCAGAAATTCTGCATGGGATACCGCCCCGAAGATTTAACTCATATTGAAACAATAGAACAAAAGGTTTGGAAAAAGCATCAATCGCATCTTAACCGTTTAGAGTATTTCCCTCTGGATAAGGCAGAATATTATCTGAGATTAAAAGAAGCACATGGAATTAATACTGTTCGTGGTCTTTCCAAGATCACAGGAGAAGATTGGTCTTATATCGCCAAGCTTCTCAGAATTTTGAGTCTTCCAAAGCCCATCAAAAAATTCTTAAGAAATAATAAAGAAGACCCTGTTATTGTTAAACTTTTCCCTCTTCGTAAATTATTGGACATTATTCGACAGGGAGAAGAAAGGATGCAACTGGCACGGTTTGGTGAGCTTCTTGGGGAGGTTGAAGTGGGTTTTAATGGAAGTGTAGAAATTTAAGTTTATGTTCAGTATTGCAAAAATTTTATGTCGTAGGACAGTCGCAATATTTGCTAATATTTTAAAGTGATACTTTATAACGGAATATAATAAAAATGTCCGAAAAATGGACAAAAATTGATAAAAATGTTAGTGTTTTAGTAATTGATAACAAAACAGCCAGTAAAAGCGACTATCGTATAATAATTGTTCGGCATAAAATAGAAAGGTAAAATATGTTTGAAAACGTTGATCTGCTCACAAAAGATAATCTAATTCGTCATATTCAAAAGAAAACTTCTAATCTATCCGAAATTGCTACTCTCTTACAAACAAATCAAAATTCATTAATCTTAAAATCATTTTTGCCTCTTATATTAGCCTATTTTGAAGCATCTTTAATCGATACTATAAAAGAATATTTACTGGCTAGGCCTTATGAAATCTTAACATCAAAAAAGGTAAAAGAGATATTAATTGATAAGCGTTTTGCACAAAACAGGAACAATTTTGAGGAAAAACAATTTAAAGAATACATCTTAGAAGAATATCTTTTGCAGATTGAAAATAGATGCATTAAAGATAAGATTAAGAAGGTTCGCAAATTGTTGCAAATAGAAATTGACCTTGGGGGAAACGATTGGGAGCAGATCAGAGAATCAATAGCAAGAAGGAATTGTTTAATTCATAATGATCTAATTTCAAATGAAACTTACTTAAAGCAAGCTGGAGCACAAGCAGAAGAGAAATTACAGATAAATAGCTTGTATCTTGTAAAAATTATTACGATATTAAATAATTTTCTTTTGAAAATTCAAGAGGCGATAGAAAAAAAATATAGTTCAAATTCAAATATCGCCGTAATAGAGCGATTGTGGAATTATTTTTTTGAGAATCAGTTTAAGTTGAAATTTAATGATTGCTGGAAAGAAGAAAATGGAATAGTTGTATATATGGGACCATCATTAGACGGTTTAAAAGGTTGCCATTCGCCTCGAACAATTTGTTTGTGGTCTGCATGGATGTCTTTTTTTGCCGGTGGTGATTTGAAGAATTTTGATACAATATTCCATGTTAATGAAAAAGATAGGAAGATTTATTTTAAAAAGTTGATTTTTTTTATGGAGTGCTTTGAAAAAATAAGTTTTCAATCATTTACGGTTAAAGTTTATGATAAGCCTTAATATTGTTGTTAGCAATTTTGTGAAACTAATATTAATACGGCATTAATTTAATATTTGTAAAGTGTATGATTAGATGATATACTTTAAACAGGATAGAGGAATGAAAATAAGATATTTGCTGAATCGCTCTTTTGTTACTAAATTGAAGAAAGAGCTTAAGCATGAAAAAGTTGATAAAGCTAAGTATTCAAAGCAACTTTTTGAAAACTTTCATAAGCACAAGAAAGACAACTTAGGTGCAAAATTATATAAGGTTAGGGTTGCCAAAGAAGGTAAGGGAAAAAGTGGAGGTTTTCGAAATATTGTCTTCTGGGAAAATGATAAATGGGCTATTGCAGTCTATATCTTTTCAAAAGGAGATAAAGAGAACTTAACTAAAGAAGAATTTAAGTATTTGAAGATTTTATCACAGCAGTATGAGAAATTTACGGAAGAAATAATAAATAATGCAGTAAAAAAGAATATTTTCGAGGAAATTCATTATGAGCCAGAGAAGAGATAAAGATGAAATAAGAAAAATTGTTGAGGATGAACTTAGCAGTTTATCCGAGGTGATGGATGTTTCTGAGTCTATGCGGAAATTTAATAAGTTGAAATATCCTCAGCCCAAAGCATATACAGCAAGGGATATCCGAAGAATTAGACGGAAAATACATGTTAGTCAAAGCGTGCTTGCATATATTTTAAATACCAAATCTACCACAATACAAAAATGGGAATTAGATATAAATAAACCCAATGGTCCTGCCAGCCGTCTTCTTCAAGTTATTGATGAGAAGGGTGTAAAGTTTCTCCAAATGTCGTAATGTCTTTTAAAATCCTTTCTTGTCATTATTCCTAAATTATTATCTGATCATATAAATTCTGTGTGTTTAAAATAAAACTAGTCGCAGTGTTGTGGATTGTGTGGGTAACTTAAAAAGTTATCCAAATGATGTGGTCTGGTAGAAGAGCAGTCCACAGAAAGGCACTATCCACAATATGTTAGAAAGCAAGCCCTTATTTCAATATTTCTTTAATAACATTAAGGTATTTATAAAGAAAATATTAGGAATTAGCCTAGGATTAATGCTTTACTCCAAATATATTGTGGGATATATTATATTTGTTATTAAAACAAATTAGGAGGGGATAAAATGAGTTCATTTGGAGTTATTTTTTTTGCGCTTGTGTTAATTGCAATATTATGGGGAATTCTAATAATGTTGCCTATAGCAGGCTGGGCAGTTGCTTTAATTTTAACTTTTGTAATAATAAGTAATGTAATTAGTTATTTAGGGGGACGGAAAAGAGGGAAAGGAAATAGGGCTAATAATAAATGAAAATTACTGGGCTAATACGTGGTTTTCTTATTGGGATATCCTATCATTCTGTTAAAAAAGTTATAGATAAATATCCAGAACCAATTAGAAAAATAATTATTTCTCTTGTTAGAATATGTTTTTTTATGATTATATTTTTATCTTTATTTTCATTCTTTACAACAAAAATTAGTGCTATTGGTTCTAACGTAGATATTCCCAAGGTATTTGGAAATGTTTTAATTGGAATGTGTTTTTTGCTTTCTGTTGTTATTGGATTTATTCTGATGGCAGTTATTGAGGAGATTTACCGTAAACTTTCCGAGATAAAACAACGAGCTGAGCAAAGAATAGAAGTTGTAAAGAATAAAGCTTTAGCCCCATCTAAAATCATTAAGAAATCTTTGCATTCAGGTAAAGCTATTTTAATTAATACGGGGTCTTTAATATCAAATAATTCTAAGAATTTATATAAGGTTACTGCAAAAATTACTTCTGTTGCTTTTGACGCAACTTTTTTAAAAATAAAAAAGACGTTACGTAAGAAAGATAATAATACATAAATATTAATATGTAAAAATTTTGCGAGCAATTCTGCTAGTGTCCGAACCTAAATAGGATAAGTAATAAAAATCAGTCGTGGTGCATTGTTAGACTTTTTGCAATTGTTCTTTTGTCTGATCAAGTATTGTGGCTTCTAGAACTCCTTTTGTGTGACGGACGAGCCACCTTTTATTTTGCCTTCTTCAATTTTAATTACCATGATATTTATTTTCATTTTTAGTTCTTCCATGTGACAATAAATAACAAGCAAGAGGCAAGATTTTATAAATTTTTAATTATTTTAAAAAATTTTGGCAAAAAACGCATTTCTTCTAACATATGTATATAGAGGGTGCGGTTTTTTATTGTTTCGCAAATGCCATTCTAGATGGGTTTAAGGTTATTGCTTATCAATCAAGTTTTGTAGATGAATGCGAAAAATTTAAATTATTTTCAGAAATTGTGTCTAAAAACGCATTCTTTCCAACATTAGTATATAGGGGGAGTGATTTTTTTGAATTATTTTCAAAAACTTTGTCTAAAAAGGCACTTTACTCGCCATTATATAGTAGGGGGAAGAAATTTTGGGTTTCTTAATAATTTTTGGCTAAAAAGGTAATCTTTTCACCATACATATGTAGAAGTGGAAATAAATTGATCTTTGTGATTATTGAGGAAAATTTGGTCTGATCAACTAAATTTTAGCAGTATAAAGAGGGCATAATTGTGGCGGGATACCCACGAGTATGTCCTTTTTTATTAGATGATTGGAAGTTTTAGAAATCTCACAAGAATTTCATTAAAGTTTCATTCGTGAAAGTCATATGAAGGAAATGAATCTTCTAACTTCAATGCTACCAAAGGGAATCTGGTCACTGGCGTTCGCAGATTGTTCAAGACCCCTCTCTCTCAACCAACGTTTTGATTTGAGAAATAGGGGTCTTAAACGACCCTTAGGTATCATTGAAGAGAAGATTATATAAAGTTAGAGAATAAAATTATTTTGGAGATTGGAGGTTTCAGGATGAAGAGACAATTAATTAAGATGCAGATATTAAGATTTGTTGCAGAGCAGGGTATTGTGCGAGTTAGTGATGTTATGGAGTATTTTCGAAGATGGAAGAGTGAGCATTCAGTAAGAGTAACTATGAATGATTTAGGGATTACGCATCAGCCTTATGGTGTTTATAAATATGGGGTTTGGTTTATTGAGGATAAGAAGATATTTGAAATGTTGAAACCTTATTATGATGATATCCCGAATTTTAAGGTTAGAGGAAAGAGTTTGTTAGTAAAAGTACAGCATTCATTGGGTATGAATCATATTAGGATTACGTTAGAGAATTCATATTTTTGAACCTTATGTCCGATTTTATAAAGCAGAAAAAGGCATGGATAGAGAAGGTGTTGGGATGGGCCTGCATATCGTGCGGACGCTTGTAAAAGAGATGGGTTCAGAGATGGCCGTGAAGTCTCAGATGGGCAAGGGCAGCAAGTTTTCATTTTGTTTAAAAATGAAAGAGTTGGGGGCTCCGGCAGAGGAAGTCAAAGAAGTTTTATTGGAGCGGCCTGACGGGGAAGTGGCCCTTGCCGGGGTTAATATCCTGGTAGCCGAAGATGATGAAGATAGCAGGAAATTGATGATGGAATTGTTCGCTGATGCTGAATGTCATATCCGGTTTGTGTGTAATGGCGAAGAGGTTATTAAGGAGATGAAAAGAAAGAAATATGACCTGGTGCTTATGGACTTAAAGATGCCCCGGATAGATGGGTATGAAGCGGCAGAGATAATCAGAAGAGATATCGATAAAAATGTTCCCATACTCGCTTTAACCGCTCATGTGGTGGATTGGGTGGAGGGTAAATGTATAGATGCCGGAATGAACGGGTATATCACAAAACCTGTGAATGCTAATAGGTTAACAGCGTTAATTAAGCAATATGTTTGAAAATTAAGTTTGTTTGTAAAAAAATAAGGGGACACAATATTTAATTAAGTATTAAACAGGTTCTAACCTGCTTCAGCCAGCCACTCCGGTTCAAACGGATATTTAAAGACATGGTTTTGGCGGGTGCTTGGTAAGATTTTGATAGCTTTCCGAAAGGATTTTTGGCAACTTTTAGTGCTTTGAAAAAAGTCTTGCATTTTGTGGTACAGATGAATAAAATGGTGTACACTTTAAATGGATAAAGAGATATTTAAATATATATACAAATTTCATCCCCAGTGGGAGACCACTGGCCACCTCCGGGTTACGATCCGGAGGTTTTCTTTTGTAGGGGGACTATGATGAGGGTTTGTTTTTTGATTGATGGATTTAATTTATATCACTCGATTCGAAGTTTAGAGCAAAAAACTCGGTATAAGGCGAAATGGCTTAACGTACGTTCTCTTTGTGAATCTTATCTGTCTTTATTTGGACGTGATGCAGTTTTGCAAGATATTTACTATTTTACAGCCATACCGTTTTACTTAGAGTCTAGGTATCCTGAAAAAATTGAAAGGCATTTAACCTACATTAAGTGTTTAGAAAGTTTAAATATAAAGGTCGTAAGGGGGCGTTTTAAGGAGAAAGACGTATATTGTCATCGGTGTAAAAGTAACATTCTTAAACATGAGGAAAAGGAAACGGATGTTTCCATTGCACTTAAAATGTTTGAACTTTGTCATTGCGATGATTGTGATCAGATTGTTGTTGTCTCTGGGGACACAGATCTTTTTCCTGCTGTAGAAGTGTGTGAAAGGATTTTTGAGGATAAAACTTTTCTTTTTGCATTTCCTTTTAATAGAAAGAATAGTGAATTGGCAAGAATTGCTCCAAAATCTTTCTCTATTGGCAAAAAACAATATATCAATAATTTGCTTTCTAGTCCGTTCAAAGTAGGGGATGACGAAATTTATAAGCCAGATAGCTGGTAGAGTAATGGTTTAGATTGTTAAACAGGTTCTAACCTGCTTCAGCCACCGACCCCACCTCTTACCCCGTTGCGAGTCAATGACTTGTGGCGGGTTTTTTTTGGTATTAGACGAAGAATCGGCCTCCTGGATAGTCGTCCTATACAATATCCTATACAAAAGCTATACAATATGTTATGCTTTCATTATGCTTAATCCTCAATATCGAATGTCAAATTGCTTTGTGAAGTGTTGCGAGAAAATCGCTTCCCAGGTTTCCTTTATCAAACGCGCTGATATTACTCTACCTTTACAGGTTAGACTAGAGAGAGAATTTATTAATCGTAGTGTTCACTCGTCTACCTGGATTGAAGGTAACAGGCTATCTTTTGATCAAGTTGTTGCGTTGGCAGCTAATAAGAATGTGATCGCAGAGGAAGACCAAAAGCGAGAGGTTAATAATTGTATTAAAGCCGTCAAGTGGATTCTTCAAAATAGAGACAAGAATTTAACTGAGAAGAGATTGTTAAGGCTCCATGAAATGATGACTAATGGGATGTTGGCAGAAAGCAAGTGTGGAAAATACAGGCATGTGCAGAATTATGTTGTTAATTCAAGAAATGTCGTTGTCTGTACACCGCCTGCTCCTGGAAAAGTTGCGCAACGCATGTCTAGCCTTCTTAATTGGGTTAAAAAATCTCAAGAAAATCATCCTATTGTTATAAATGCTATTTTTCACCATGAGTTTGTAACCATTCATCCATTTGTTGATGGAAACGGGCGCGTCGCCAGGGTGGCGTCTCAGTGGTTGCTTTTTGAAAAAGGATATGATCCGTTGTATACCCTTGGCCTTGATGATTTTTTTGCAGCGGATCGAGGGCGCTATTATGATATGATTCAGCAGACCCGTGATATGGACGGGGATTATACTTATTGGATTGATTATGTGGCTGAGGGGTTGTTGGATTCTGTTCACGAAGTATCTCGTCGGTTAAAAATGGTTAAGCGCACTAAAGCAGCAAAGAAAATGCGGTTAACACCAAAGCAAGAAGAATTGTTAAATCTTCTTTCCGGGCATGGCATTATGGGTTCTGCCCAAATTTGTGAATATATGCAAATAAACAGGGCAAGGGTGAATCAGCTTATTGCGCCGTTAGTTAAGTGTGGTATCGTAGTTAAGGAGGGGACAACGCGGGCGGTTAAGTACAGTTTAGCATGAAACAGGTTCTAACTTGCTTCAGCCAGCCACCCCACCTTCTAACCCGTTGTGAGTCAATGATTTGTTGGGATACCCCAAACGAGACGAAAATAAAAAATTTAATTTTGTCCTTAGTAGCTTAATTAGTTGCGAAGGGTTTTTTATTGGAGTAAAATTATATTGGTATATGTGCCCCAGAAAAGACAGCTTCTAAAAAAAAGAACTTCGTTAAGAGAGGAGGTATGCAATGGGAGACAAAGGCAAGAAGGATAAGGCTAAGAGTAGTAAACATAAGCAATCAAAACAGGAACAAAAGTCAAAAAAACAATAGGATAAGAAAACAGAAAAAATTCTGCAGCAGAAAGCATTCAACAGGGGATATTTTGTCCATTTTTTTGTGCTAAAATGTTATAAATCCATTTATAATTCCGGTGGCGTAATATTTAATGGAAAGCCTAAAAATGAGTATTATGTCCCCGAATGTTTCCTTCTCCCCACGGAGGTGGATGGGGTTGGATAATTTAAAAAGGAGGCGCCTGTGTCGAAATTCACTGAACGCATGATTCGCGCAGCTAAGTTAGATGTGAACCTTTATGAAGAGGTGGAAGCTGATAAGACGTCCATAGGCCAGGCGATGGGCGTGGTGGTTTTGTCTTCCCTTGCTGCCGGCATCGGCAGTATATCCATGGGAGGCAGAAATTTGTTTTGGGGAACAATCGTGGCGTTAGTGGGATGGTATGTCTGGGCGTATCTCACGTATTTTATCGGCACTAAATTCCTTCCCGAAGCGCAAACAAAGGCCGATCATGGGGAACTGTTAAGAACGATCGGCTTTTCCAGTGCACCGGGTCTGATACGGGTTTTAGGAATAATCCCGGTGCTCACTAAATTGGTCTTCACTGTGGCTGGAATTTGGATGCTGGTCGCTATGGTTATTGCAGTGCGACAGGCGCTTGACTATAAAAGCACTGGTCGGGCGGTTGGCGTGTGCATCATCGGCTGGATCATTCAGGTCGTCCTTTTAGCATTTTTATTTTCGTTCGTTAGTGAAGGAGGAGCCTAAAGGGGAAAGGCGCCAAATAATCAGTACCCTATTTCAGAAAGCATTATGATTACAACTAAAAATATTACAAAATATTTCGGTTCATTTCAGGCCTTGAAGGATGTTTCCTTTGAAATTAATAAAGGTGAGATCGTAGGCTTCCTGGGTCAAAATGGCGCGGGCAAAACCACGTTGATGCGTATTTTAACTTCCTATCTTCCAGCATCATCCGGAACTGTTATGATTGATGGTGATGATATTGCCAGGAATTCTTTAACGATTCGGCAAAAAATAGGATACCTGCCGGAAACCCCGCCGCTTTATGAAAATATGACAGTGAAAGATTATCTCAAGTTTGCCGCGGAAATCAAAGATGTTCCCCTCAAACAACAACGCTGCCAAATTGATAGAGTCTTAGAAGAATGTCATATACAGAATGTCAAGCATAACACTATAGAAACGCTGTCAAAAGGATACAAACAGCGTGTAGGAATAGCACAGGCCATTATCCACGAACCCAAATTGCTTATCTTAGATGAACCAACCAGCGGACTCGACCCGGTGCAAAATTTACAAATACGCAATCTGATTAAAGACATAGAAGAAAAGAGAACTGTAATTTTAAGCACGCATATTCTCTCAGAGATTGAACAAATTGCTCATAGAGTGCTCATTATTAAGTCAGGCCGGATTATTGTTGATGAATCATTAGAGATACTTTTAAAAACTCCGGATGATGCTCAAGGCACTCAGCCGACACTTGAAGAAGTTTTTATTAAGCTGCACAGCGAAAGTAATGAGAATTATGAATAAAGTTTTCGCCATCGCAAAAAAAGAATTACTCACCTATTTTAAGTCGCCGATCGCGTATATTATTCTCATCCTTACGATTACAATATTTAACATCTTCTTTTTTATGATTATTGACCAAAATCGAGAGGTATCCCTAAAGGATGTTTTTCAGGTGATGGAATTTATGTTTGTCTTTTTAGTGCCGCTCTTAACTATGAGGATATTTTCAGAGGAGAAATCAACGGGAACGATTGAGTTTCTTATGACAGCACCGTTGACCAATACAGCTGTTGTCTTGGGGAAATATTTAGGGGCTTTGATTTTCTTTTCAATTATGATCAGCATGACCTTTGTTTATTATGGAATTGTTGAATATTTCGGGAACCCCGACCGGATGACAACGTTAACAGGTTATCTAGGGATTTGGTTGGAAGGGGCTTTTTTTCTTAGTATTGGTATGATGACATCGTCTTGGACACGTAATCAAATTGTTTCGGCGATGACTTCTTATGTCATTTTGTTTCTTATATATTTCTCGATCAGTTTCACAGCATATTTCAGAGGTCCGGCTGAAATTGTTATTCGACAACTTAGCACTTGGAGTCATTTGGAGAATTTTGCGGTTGGTATTATTACGGTTGGGGACGTTGTGTATTATTTAAATGGAATCTTAATTTGTATTGTATTAACCCGTTTGAGTATTGAAAATCGATTGTGGCGATAAATGAATCATAAAAATAATAAAAATTACTCTATTCTGTTCGGATTAGGAATGGTCTGTCTTACGTGGGGAATCGTTTCTTTTTATGTAGAACAGCGTTTTAGTGTTTTAACGATTTCGCTTTCTTTATTGGGGCTTGTTTCTTTATTAATATGCTTTATCCATAAAGGTAAATTTTCTCAAAGGCATTTCAAATTATCTCAGTGGAAGAAGGCGGGTGTTATCTTGACGGTGGTCTTTCTTTCTGTCGTCTTTTCCGCAGGAATAAATTATTTGGCGTATTCTCTTCCATGGCGATGGGATGTAACGCGGGCTAAACAGCATACATTAACAGCAAGTACTGCCGAGTTCGTTGCCGGGTTAACCCCCCCTGTTCAATTAACGGCTCTTTATGTTGGTTTGCCGCCAAAATATTTGGAAGATCTGTTTAAAGAATACGAGAGAATTTCTGGTGGAAATATTAAAACTGAAATCATCGATCCGATCGAGCAGATTGGCTACGCGGCTCAATTCGGCAGTGTTATCAACAGTCAAGAAAGAAAGGTTGTTGTCTGTGCTGGAGATGAACGCAGAGACATTGATTTTACTCAAGCAGCATTATCTGAGGAACAATTAACAAATGCCATTGTGCGTGTGACAAGGGAAGAGCGGCATGTTTATTTTCTCACGGGTCACGGAGAATTTGCATTGGCGAGTGAAGAAAATCAGGGGTTTAGTCTTTTCGCAAAGCTGTTGGAGTCGAATAACACTATAAGTAAAACTCTTATGTTAGGTGTTGAAGAGAACATCCCTGAGGATTGTGATGTCCTTATCATCGCGGGACCGCGGAATGATTTAACAAAAAAAGAAGAGGCAGCGATTGAAGGATATTTAAAAAAGGGAGGGGATGCGTTATTTCTCATTGAACACGTTATTGTAACCACGCCCGATAAACCTTTAACGGATGAAGAGAAACACAAAAATCCTTCTTTAAACAGTATTCTCAATCAATGGGGAGTGAATGTTGAATCCGATATGGTTATAGATTTAAGCAGTCACGCCGGATCGGATGTCGGAAGCCCCGCAACCCGAAACTACATGCGTCATAAAGCGATAACAGAAGGATTGGATTA
The DNA here is from genome assembly GCA_023143685.1 of Candidatus Omnitrophota bacterium. Classification (GTDB taxonomy): domain Bacteria; phylum Omnitrophota; class Gorgyraeia; order Zapsychrales; family JANLHA01; genus JAGLHE01. The sequence continues at coordinate 57,132 of JAGLHE010000055.1, read as the reverse complement.
TACATTTTATGTCCGTCCCCGCTCTATGACTGTTTTAGATGAACGTCGATCATCAATTAAGCTCGCGCCCATTGTATTGACAGCAACAAAAGAAAATAGTTGGGCTGAGACCAACAGGGCCTTAGAAATACATTTTGATGAAACAGTGGACACCCCAGGGCCGGTACCGATATCGTTTGTTATTTGGGAAGAAAAGGAGGAAGGTGATCAATCAGATACGCGTATTATTGTTTTTACGGATGCCGATTTCCTGACGAATGTTTATATCGATCAGTATAGTAACGCCGAGATGGGGCTGAACATTATTAATTGGCTATCGGAGTTGGATTACAAAGTTTTTCTTGATCAAAAAGAAATCAAGGTCGAGCGATTGGATTTAACAAGCAAGCAAAGACGCCAGATTGCAGCACTTCTTTTCCTTATGCCTGTATTCATTGCCGCTGGCGGACTCGTTGCGTGGATGAAGAGTTAGGAAAACATCAAAGGGAAATCAGAGCTGCCATCATAAAAGATAAGAACATGCACGCGTTCAAGTTTGGCAGCGTATTAAAATATGAAACCAGCGATTAAAATTTTACTTCCGGCACTTCGGATGCTGATTCAACCGCTTCAAAATACACAGCCGGTTCTGTCACCCCTGCCTGGCTTGCAAAAAATCGTCCAAAAAATAAACGCTGAAATCGGTTGAAATCTTTAACAGAACGATTGTATCGCATGCGTTCGACAGCTATTCTGTTTTCTGTGCCTTCCAGTTGGGCCTGTAAGGCTAAGAAATTTTCATTTGATTTGAGTTGAGGGTAATTCTCCGCGACTAATAAAAGACGCGAAAGGGCCCCACCCATAGCGTTGGCATTTTCAACCTTTTGTCCGACAGAGGCAGATTTTCCCCATTGGCTTCTAAGTCGTGTAACTTCCGTAAAGATTTCTTTTTCATGAGAGGCAAACCCTTTGACCGTACTGATAAGATTAGGGATAAGATCATTTCTTCTTTGCAGTTGATTGTCGACTTGCGCCCATGCGGATTTAACCTCCTCATCTTTAGCAATGGCTTGATTATAACCCCCTTTATACCAACCAAAAGTCATGAATAAAACTAGTACAACAACACCCAGGGTAATCCAGATTTTTTTCATTTTTTAACCTCCGTTTTTGGAATATTTTTATCCTGTAGGGTTTAGGCCTGCCTGAACCGTTACCATCCCCCGCCGCCACCACCACCGCCTGTCATCCCGCCGCCAAAGCCGCCAAAACCTCCTGAAAATCCTCCGCTGGCTCCACCAAATCCTGTTCCGTGCCAATACCCACCCCGTCTTCTGCCTCCGAGCAGAGAACCCATCAAAAAATATCCCAGAAAACCCGAACGGGAACTTATGATAAATATAAACATAAGAATCGTAAAAAGCATTTGCAATGGGCTGCTTTTTCGATGAACCGTTTGGTAAACTTGCGCCTCTTGGCCTGTTATGGAGACATCATATTCCTTTGCGATAAGGCTGATAACAAAAATAGAGCCTTCTTTGATGCCTTGGGAATACTGTCCGCCTTTAAAGTAAGGGATCATTTTTTTCTGAACCACTTTAGTTGCAATCACATCAGGGATGGCCCCCTCTAAACCATAACCGGTTGTAATCCATGCCTTGCGATCATTAACAGCAACGAGTATCAAAGCACCGTTGTCCTTGCCCTTTTGTCCTATCTTCCATTGATCGAAAAGTCTAACGGAAAAGCCTTGTATTGTTTCCGGTTGAGTCGATTGAATCGTAACGACGGCTAGCTGGGCTGTAGTCTTTTTTTCTAATTCACTGGCAAATTTTGTGATGGCCATCTTGTCTGCCGGTTTTAGCAGGCCTGCAAAGTCGCTGACATAACCTTGCCCTCGAGTGGGAATTTTCACCTCTTGAGCCAGAGTAGAAGAAACTAACAGAGAGAAGAAAAGGGAGAACGTTAGAATAAATTTAGTAAATTTACTGATTTTTTTTGTCATAGCTGATCTACTCCAACAGCCAGATTTTTTATTTGGTCCAAATATTTTTCTATGAAAACAACGACGTCCTGATTGGCTATTTTTTCATCATTGCTTGTGTCTTTATAGATGGGCAGAAAAACATTTTCATCAAGGCCGAATTCCGAACAAAGTTGTTTAATGATCTCACTTTTTTCCGTTGGGGGTTGGCTTCCCTTGAGACGGATGAGATTTCTGAAAACAGGAATGAGTGAATTAAGAGATTCTTTTAATAAAGATTCCAACCCTTTTTTCTTAAGCCCAACCTCCAGGTAAGCCTGGCGTATCCGTATCAGTTTCCCTTTGATTTGTTGTTCGCAGAAAAGGCGGATATGTTCCTCTTTGATATTTAAGGCAGATAAAAAATCCGTGCCATACAGCAAGATATAGTTTTCTTTCATGTCTAAGAATTCTATAGGAAAGACATCCAGGGAAGTTTCAATATGTTTCTTGGTTAAGAATAATGGGGCCGCAATCTTTTTAGAAATTCCTTTGGAAACTGTCTTGAGACTATCCGTGAGCGATGCGAAGGCAAGGTTTTTAAAAATAAATACGGAATTAATATCAGAAACTTTTGGTATATAATTTTTTCCTGTGGCAGACCCATAAATAAAAACAGAAATTAGATGATCCTTATGAATCTCTACCATCATCTTCAGGTAAGGGATAAACTTGTTCTGAACCTCAAGGGGTAATTTTTCTGCGTTAATGATTTTATTGTTTTCCATATAGGGCTCCTGTTGAAGGTATATTTACTAATACCAATTATTAAATATAAGAGAGTGTATATTATACATAAAGAATAAAAGATTGTAATAAGAATTTTTAATTTGTAATGGGCAGGTTGGTGATCAATCGGGGGGGGCATATGACGAGGAATGATGTAATATTGTAATTTTGCCCATGTTGTTATCTTTTAGTGCTATAATGCTTGTTTTAGCGCCAACGAGTAATGAGCAGGCGTATATAAAACGCCGAACAATTGTTAATGCAAGCGATTAATTTTATCGTTAAAAGTTGAAGGATAGGTTAAGTTCGATGTATGCCCGAATAATTACAAAAAAAAATCCGCCTAAACAATATAAAAAGGGGCGGGTCTGCAAGAAATATGGTTGCGCGAAGCGCTTGAGTGTTTATAATCCGGAACAATACTGCCATGTTCACCGTAGGGAATTTCAGGATAAATTGGAGTGATTTAAATTTTAGTATAGGAATTTGAAAAATTCCTATACGGTTGCAAGTGGCGAGCTAGGGCGAGCTAACTTGAGGAAAAATATTTAACCATTACACGTCTTTGCATGATGATAAAGACGGACATAAAGAAGCAAGTTATGTTTTTTATAAATTCGAATACCCTGCGATCCATTCGCGAGGCAGATATTATAGTGTCAAGAAAGAGCGGCTTTGTTAGGCATCTTGGAGAGGCAAGCGTGCGGGATATTGAAAAGAAATAAAGATTTTTAGTCTTAAAACAGATAAGATTTTGGTAGAATTATATTATGAAAGAAATATTTTCAAAATATACGGCAGGGGATCTCTGGTGCGTCAAAGAAGACGGCTTTGATAAAGAGATTCAGGATATTCGAGAGACTCAGTTTGCCTTGGGTAATGGGTTGCTTGGAACGCGTGGTGTCCTGGAAGAAATTCCCCAGGGAGCTATGCCGGGAACCTATATCGCCGGTGTTTTTGATCGATTCACTTCACAAGTAAGTGAGTTGGTTAATTTTCCGAATCCAGTTAATTTTAAAATTACAGCTAACGGTGAAAAACTGGGGGCCGTTGCTATGGATATTCTGGAGCATAAAAGAATTTTGAATATGCAAGATGGCTTAGTGGTAAGACGGACTGTTTATTCGGATAGCAAGAAAAGACGATACGATTATCAATCTATGAGATTTATGTCCATGCACGATAAGAATTTAATGATTATGCGGATAGTTCTTACACCGTTAGATCAAGATGTGAAGCTTGAAGTACAAACAGATATTGACACGGGCGTTCATAACAGGGGGGTCCTGACAGAAGGGCGAAAAAGACATTTTGTTGTTAGGGATTTAGAGCGCGAAGATAATGCTAATTATCGTGTCATTGATACACTTGAAAAAACCAATCGCGTTATTTATCGAAATGGATTTTATTACAAAATTGGTAATAAAAAAATATACGCGCGGGACAATTTTGTGCGTTTAAAACTTAAGAAAAAGCAATCCGTTGTTTTCACTGTTGTTTACCATATATCTGTTATGGGACAAGGTGAATCTGAATTTAAAAAGAATAAGAAGAAATCACAGATTGAATTTCAAAAAGCGTATCGTGGCCATTTTGAAAGTCTTTTTAAGAAGCATATCCAGCAATGGCGCAAATTATGGGAGATTGCGGACGTTATTATTGAGGGAACAGCAGATATTCAAAAGAATGTCCGCTTCAATATTTATCATATGCTTATCTGTGCTCATGATGATCAGGGTTTTTCAAGCATTGGCGCGCGGACGCTCAGCGGCGAAGGATATAGAGGCCACATCTTCTGGGATGCCGAAATATTTTTGCTGCCGTTTTACGCGTATGTCATGCCGGATGTAGCAAAGAACATGCTGATGTACAGGCATAAAAGAATACAGCAGGCAAAAATAATCGCGAAAGAAAAAGGCTATGAAGGTGCAATGTTCCCGTGGGAGTCTGCAGGCACAGGTGAAGAAGAAACGCCTTCATGGGCAAAAAATTTGGACGGGGAAGTTATTCCTATAAGGACAAATGACCTGGAGCATCATATCGCAGCGGATATCGCTTATGCGATTGTTCAGTATTTTCAGGTTGCAGACGATAAAGAATTTATGAAGGATCAAGGATATGAAATGATTTTTGAAATCGCCCGGTTTTGGGCAAGCAGGACTGTTCGTAATAGAAGAGGTAGATATGAAATAAGAAATGTTATCGGCCCGGATGAATTTCATGAAGATGTGAATAATAATGCTTATACAAATGTCATGGCTAAGTGGTGTTTGTTAACCGCGTACAAATATTATAATACTCTTAAGAAAAGCAATAGAAGGCTTTTTGACAAGTTGGTTAAAACAACATCTTTAGCTGAGAAAGAAGTGAAGAAGTGGAAATATATTGCGCCTCGCATCGATATTAAGATAAGAGAGGATAATGTTATAGAGGAGTTTGACGGGTTCTTCAAAAAGAAGATGATAGATCTTGTTAAGTTCGATGAGAACAATATCCCGTCTTTGCCCGACGGAATTAAAGTAAAGGATTACAACAAGACGCAGTTAGTGAAGCAGGCGGATGTGTTGATGTGTCTCTTTCTGCTTTCTGATATATTTAATAAGAAAACCAAAGAAAGCAATTTCTGGTATTACTACAGTCGAACATTGCATAAATCATCATTAAGTGTTTCAATGCACGCTCTTATTGCTCTTGAAGTTGGAGCTGTTAGTCAAGCGTATCAGTTCTTTAATGTAGCCTTAAGAGCTGATATCAGTAATCTGCATGGAAATACACCCGAAGGAATTCACGCTGCTTCTTTGGGAGGGGTTTGGCAAGATGTTATTCATGGATTTGCCGGTGTTCGCGGATTAAACGGCCTTCTCCGCGTGAATCCAAGGGTTCCTGGAACCTGGCGGAAGATGAAGTTCGCGTTGTTTTGGAAAAAAGATATTTTAAGATTTGAAGTTAAGAATAATGAAGTACGGATTAAATGTGAATCAAGAAATAAGAAGAAGGTGAAGATTCAGGTTTTCGGGAAAACCCATCTGTTGAGCCCGGCAAAAGAACACATTTTTCGACGTAAAGAGAAACTGGTAGAAGCTGGATATTATTAGTAGGGAACGGTTTTAAACCGTTCCCCACGGGCTACTACAATATAAATTAAGGAGTCATTAATGTCTAAAAAGAAACTAAATATTGCGCATTTGCATTGGGGATTCCCGCCTGTCATAGGCGGGGTTGAAACGCATCTTACGATTTTATTGCCGGCCTTTGTGTCCATGGGGCATAAAGCAAGCTTATTAACGTGCAGTTTTGAAGGGTATCCCGGTGAAGATGATTATAACGGTGTCAAAGTTACACGAAACCCGGTTATGGATTTGAACTGGCTGTATAAAAGAGGGCTGGATGGAATCCAGGTAGAAACTGCAAGAGTCTTTAAGAAATTTATTGATAAGAACAAGCCTGATGTTCTTCACGCGCACAATATGAATTATTTCAGTAAAGCTCATATTAAAGCATTGGAGCGCTTGGCCATTCAAAAAGGTATTCCTCTTTTTCTGACCGCACACAATGCTTGGGATGATGTTCAGTTTTTGGAGTTGACCTCTACGATTGCATGGAATCATATTATTGCTGTCAGCCATTTTATTGCTAAGGAATTAAACGGAATAGGATGTGATCATAGGATTGTCACAACAATTCACCATGGCGTTGATGAGGACATGTTTAATCCCAATGCTGATACAAAAAAGATACTTAAGAAATATCCTCAGTTAAAGGGGAAAAGAGTTATCTTTCATCCGGCGCGTATGGGCCTGGCAAAAGGATGTGATGTGAGCATAAAGGCATTACGGACTGTTAAAAGGAAATATCCGGATGTTATGCTTGTATTGGCAGGGACAAAGAATATTATTGATTGGGGAGACACTCAGCAGAAGGATATTGCTTATATGGTTCAGCTAGTCGAGAAATTTGGCCTAAGGGACAATGTTCTTATTGATTCATATGACTTAACTGATATGCCGGCTCTTTATAACGTTTCACAAGTTTGTGTTTATCCCTCTTCAAGTTTTGAGCCGTTCGGATTAACGATGTTAGAGGCAATGGCATGTTCAAGGCCGATGATTGTTACAAAAACAGGGGGGATGCCTGAGATTATCTCTGACGCGGTAAACGGATTTGTGATCCCTGTTAAGGATTCTGAAGAGTTAGCTTCAAGGATAATTCAGGTTATGGCTGACAAAGATCTTAGAGCAAGATTAGGAGCAACAGGACGTAAAATGGTAGAGGCATCTTACAGGAAAATAGATGTTGCCCAGGCAACGTTAAGTTTATACAAGACAGTAATTTGTTAAAATTTTTTTCGTTCCTGAATAATTTTGGAAATCGTCAAAATGATTTTATGATATTTTTGATTCCAATGGCTCAGAGAATGTTTTACAAGAACTTATCAACGATGAGCTAAACTCTGACTCTTATTTTTGTAATCCCTATCACAGCTGGGAGAAAGGTTCTGTTGAAAATGTTAATGGATTAATCAGAAGATTTCTTCCCAAGAAAACAGATTTTGCTAAAATAACTCATAAACGCATCAAAGAAATTGAATTTCTGTTAAACAATAGGCCTCGCAAATGTCTAGGATTTAAAATTCCTGTTCAGGTCTTTCTAGAACAAAGTGTTGCACTTGCTAATTGAATCCGCGCATTTACGCGAATTTTGTACAAGTGTTTATTTATACTGCCAGATCGTATTGAGGTCGACCCTCAAAATTATGACAATTATCAACTGCGTTTCGACTTCCAGTATTACATTTTTTCATGCTTTTCACAGCCACAGAATAAAGTCGTTGTCGACGAGAAACTAGCAAAAATTATGTTTTTAGAACTTGCGAAAGTCATAACTTATTACAAATAATTAACTTATGTCAGGACAGTAGTGAAAAATTTTTTTTAAAAAATCGATGAATTGTTTGTGGATTTGTTGGAAACATGTTATATTTAGAAAAAATAAAGTTTAATAAAAAAACAGAAAGGACGGTGTAGTGTGGTCAAAAAAGTTATAGGAATCACGTTGGTATGTTTGTGTATTTTCTTCTCACAAGCTGAAGCAGCTTGGGCAAGAACTTATTACCTAGGAATCCTCCCTCTGAGAAAACCCTCTGAAATGTTAAAAAGATTTGATGCAGTTGAAAAACATTTACAAGAAGAAACCGGGCTGGACATTCGATTAAGACTGTATCCGACTACAGGATATACCGGCGGATACACGGCTATTGTCAGAGATATATCAACCGGTAAGATTGATTTTGCCTGGCTTGCCTCTGTTACCTGTGTGCAGGCACATGAAACCGGTCCTGTTGTTCCATTTGCATGTGCTCAAAAATCCGGAGCACCAGCTTATCACGGACATCTTGCAGTAAGAGTAGATGCTCCTTTTCAGTCACTTGAAGACCTGAAAGGCAAGAAAGTATGCGGAACCAGTGCCTCTTCAACATCAGGGAATTTAATGCCCAGTGCCTGGCTTAAAAATCAAAACATTGATAAGTTTACTTATTTTGGTACATTTGAATACTTGGGAAGGCATGACAATGCCGCGCAATCCGTAATTAGTAAACAATTCGATGGCTGTTTTATTAATGAGGCAACCTTCGATTCATTTAATACAGAAGGCGCAAAATTAAGGAGTCTTTGGAGACATACTGCTGTTCCTGAATTTCCTTTTTGCGTAAACACAGAAAAAGTTGATGAAGCGACCTTGAAAAAAGTTAAGGATGCTGTCCTGAATATGCACGAGAAAGATATGGAAGGTATGTTAAAGGTTGCTAGAAAATATGATAAATGGGTATCTGTCACATGGGAAGATTATATAGGAATAAAAAAAGTAATTGATACTGTTTATGGCCCCGAATTTTATGATCTCGACCACTGGCAATCAATGGCTGACAAGAAGAAAAAAGAAAAGAAAGGTAATAAATAATTATCAAAAAGGAGAGCCTGAACAGTGTGTAATTTCTGCACTGTTCAGGCTCTCCTTAAAATTTACAACAAGGCAGATTCCAAATATGGACGAATTGAAAATCCCTGTTAAGAAAGAAAGATTAACCTTAAGCATTCTGCAAAAATACCTCATTGTAACCATTTCCCTTCTAGTGCTTGCTATTCTGGCTTCGAGTATATTCTTCCTGAATAATATACGAAATATGATCCGGACTGAGAATATGATGCGTTTAGAAACATTATCATCCAGCCTGGCACAAAACAGTAAAGAGGCAACTTTAAGCTGGGATTATACTCTGTTGATAAAAATTTGTACTAATGTTATAGAGGAAACGGACATATTATATTTAACGCTATTTGATGATACCGGTAGAATAATCGGTGATAGTGATCAAAATAAAGTTGGAAAAACAAATGTTGAGGCATTTAATAAAATTATTAATTATGAATATGATATTGATGAAGATAATAATTTCTATATTGAAAAGGTCAGATATGAAAATGAAGAAATCCTCGAGATAAAACGTGAAATAAGAATAGATGACAGGCTTATTGGTGCGTTAATATTAGGCGCATCACAAGAGAGAATGAAAAGGCTGGTCAGTGTTGTGACTGTAAAGATTTTTCTTATATCTCTGGGGATTCTAATATTTGGTGTCATTGTTGCTGTTATTTTTGTGCGTACATTAACTCAACCGATTAAATTATTACACCTTGGCGCGCAGAAAATCGGTTCAGGAGATCTTGAGCACAGAATACAAATCAAAACAAGAGATGAGATCGGAGAATTAGCCGTTGCATTTAATGAAATGACTGAAAAGATGTCTACAGGTATACAGAAATTAGACCAACAGAACCTGGAATTAAAAGAGTTCGACAGACTGAAAAGTGAGTTCCTGGCAAACACTTCTCATGAACTGCGAACTCCCCTGAATGGTATAATCGGCCTGGTAGACTCAATACTCGATGGCGCGGACGGCCCTGTTAATGCTGAACAGGACAGACATATGCAGATGGTAAAAAAATGCAGTGTAAGCCTTCTTGAACTTGTAAATAACCTTCTGGATCTTTCCAAGCTTGAAGCCGGCTTGATGGAGTTTGATGTTCAGGAGTTTAACCTCAAAGATGTAATGGACACAGTTATGCCTATAGCAGAAGGGCTGGTAAGAGATAAGCCGGATGTAAATGTTAAGTTAGAGGTACATACTTAGAATAATAGGACGCGATCTTTATGGAGAGTAATATAAAATGGATGAAATAACTGTATATGGTGATAAAAGAAGACTCAGGCAGATCCTGCTGAACTTGGTAGGTAATGCAGTGAAATTTACACATAATGGTGAAGTAAGTATCGATATTTATGATGAAAATGAGGATGAAATAAAGATAGCTGTAGGTGATACCGGCATTGGAATGAATCAATCAGATTTAGATATAATCTTTGAAAGGTTCAGACAAGCTGATGGTTCAGCTAAAAGAGTATATGAAGGGACTGGTTTGGGGCTGGCAATCACTAAAGAAATGGTTGAACTCCAAAAAGGTAAAATATGGGTTGAGAGTGAATTAGATAAAGGAACTACTTTTTATTTCACTGTTCCCAAAAAACCATTTGAGATAGATTCTGGGAATAGTGAGAAACAGAAAGATCAGATGGAGACAAAAAGGACAGACAGGCAGCAGATGTTAAAAGCAGTCCCGGAGATTGAAGAAACTGTCAAAGTAAAAGCTAATAAAGGCAATGGTGAAACTATACTGGTTGTAGATGACGAGCCTATCAATATTGAGGCACTTAAGGTGGCCTTAAGTTCACATAACTACAAAACTATATCTGCTCAGGATGGAGTAAAGGGCTTAAAAGAAATGCGCGAAGTGAAGCCTGCCGTAGTGGTATTGGATGTCATGATGCCTGGAATGGACGGGTTTGAATTTTGCAAGATGGCAAAAGAGGATGAAACAATAAAAGATATTCCGATAATATTATTAACAGCCAAGGTAACCACTGCAGATAAAGTAGAAGGGTTCAACTTGGGCGCGGATGATTATATAGTAAAACCATTTGATAACGAAGAGTTGATAGCCAGGATGCAGGCACTGTTAAGAAGGGCTCAACCAGGCATGGCTGAACAAACTGAAAAGAAACCCGTCAGCAAGGTTTATGAATTAAAACAGGATGAAGAAAAATTCAAGAAGGAGCCAAAAGGTAATGGCGAGACTATATTGGTTATAGATGACGAACCCATAAATATTGAAGTCCTTGACAGCAGATTAAAATTAAACAATTATAATGTTATCTCTGCTCCTGACGGGGTTGAAGGTTTGCAATTAGCAACAGAGAAAAAACCAGACCTGATTATTCTTGACTTAATGATGCCGAGGATGTCAGGTTATGAATTCTGCAAGGAAATAAGAAAAAATGATATGTTAAAAGATATACCATTAATAATGTTAACAGGCAAAGATACCTTAATAGATAAAATATATGGCTATAATATGGGCGCGGATGATTATATGACAAAGCCCGTTAATAAAATTGATTTGTTAATTCGCGTGTATGCATTATTACGTACAAAAGCGTTGCAGGATCAATTGAAACAGTTCACTAAAAGATTATCCGACCTTTTCGGCGTAGGAACTACTATTTGTTCCATATTTAATATTGTCGATTTATATGAAATTATTACGAGCAGTGCCCATCGTATATTAGGCGCTGATAAATGCGCCTTTTTACTATTTGATAATAATCCCTATCTATCCGTTTTTTCCAGTATTGGTATTGATCAAAATGATTCAAAAGAGACAAGAGCCAATATAGGGGAAGGCATTTCGGGATGGGTCGCTCAGGAGAAAAAAGCATTATTAGTTCCCAGTGTGAAAAATGATTCGAGATTTAAAAATAATGATAAGGAAAGTTATTATACGGAATCATTATTAAGTGTGCCTTTCATAGAGAAAGATACGGTTATTGGAGTTTTAAATATCGAAAGAAGTTCAGAGGTTTTCACAAAAGATGATTTGCAGATTTTGTCGATTCTTGCAAATCAGGCCACTATTGCAATCGGAAATGCTAAATTAATTGATCAAGAGAAAAAACTCACCCAAAGAATGGCTAAGGCTGAAACCAAGGCAGAATATGTAGATATATTACAGGAAAAGAATGAAGATTTAGAAGAAGCTTATGAAAAGCTAAAATCAACACAAAAACAATTAGTCCAATCTGAAAAAATGGCAACAGTCGGTGTGTTAGCCGGGGGAGTAGCACATGAAATTAATACTCCATTAGGCACTATCTTGACAAATGCCGAGATGCTCAAACTTGAAACTACTGATGAGTTTCAGCAAGAGTCTTTAAACTTAATTGAAAGAAGCACTCTGCGCTGTAAGGTTATCGTTGAACAGTTATTGAATTACTCCAGAAAATCAAAGGAAGAATTTGATTTTGTTGATATTAAAAAAATAGTTGAAGATACCCTCATTCTGATTAATCATGATTTGTTGCATAATTGTATTACCGTTGAACAAGAATATGGTAATGTTCCTCAGGTAAAGGGTAATGCGAATGAATTAGGACAAGTCTTTACAAATATTTTAATGAATGCCATATATTGCATTAACGAGACATATGCAAAAGAAAGCAAACAAGGAAAAATATGCATTAAAATTTATCAGGACGGTAATCGTTTAATAACTGAGATTAAAGATAATGGCGGTGGAATTTCTGAAGAAAACAAAGATATGATATTTGATCCTTTCTTCACTACCAAAGATGTTGGTGATGGCGCAGGATTAGGGCTCTCAGTTAGTCATAATATAATAGAGAACCACGGAGGGACTCTTGAAGTAGAATCAAAGGTAGGAGAAGGCAGCACATTTAAAGTAATATTACCAACGCAAGAAGTCAAATAAAAGAATTTTCGCAATGAAAGAATAGAGTTATGCCATTTTTTACTTAACTTTACCTTGACAGCACGAATATCATCCCCGAATATAAATTTTACTAATAATAAATATTGTATTAAATTTTTCGAAAATAAGCCACGATTTCTAAAGGATTTTTGTAAGGTTTCCGCTATGAAAAAGAAGAAAGCAGTCATAAAAACTTCTACAAAATCCAGGATAAGCCTCAAATCAAAAGCAAAAGTTCCTTCCGGGGCTATTAAAACAAAATCAATTGCAAAAATTTTACCTGTTGTGCCGCAAGGCCTTGAACTGTTCACGGACTTTATGGATCAGGTTCCCGACGTCGTTTATTTTAAAAACCTCAAGGGGCAGTTTGTGCTGGTTAACAAGGCCTACGCGAAGGGACTTAAATTAAAGCCAGCGCAAATTATCGGGAAAACGGATTTTGATTTCTTCCCGAAAGATCGCGCGGAGCGAATGACGGAAGATGATAATTTTGTTATGCAGACAGGGTATTCGATTATTGATAAAATTGAACGCGCTACGCGGCCGGATGGCCAGGATAACTTTGTTTCTACAACCAAAGTCCCACATTATAATAAGAGTGGGAAAATTATTGGTATGATTTGTGTAACCCGGGATGTGACAAAGCGTCTTAAGGCGGAGCAGGCGCGTGAGAAGCGCGCGGAAGTTGAACGTCAAATAGAATCTTTGGAGGAAGACAGTTCCAATGAAATGAAGTCGGAATTCATATCGGCTGTTTCGCATGAGTTGCGTACACCGTTAGCTGTTATGAAACAATTGTTTTTGTTGATTTATGATGAGATTCCAGGGCCGATCAATGACAAACAAAGAGAAATTGTTGTTAAGGTTCGCTCTCAAATTGACCGTTTGACAGGGATTATTGATAAGCTTCTGGATGCCTCGCGTATTGAACGTGAAACGCTTAAATTGCAATATTCGTTAGTTAATCTTAGTGCCCTTTTGAAGGAGACGAGAACTTATTTTAAAAAACAGGCTGCTGAGAAAAATATTAAAATTACGTATCAATTGCCTAAACATGCCATCACGATCTTTGTGGATGCGGAAAGAATCGTTCAGGTTATTACTAACCTTGTTACGAATGCGATCAAGTTTACAGGAGAAAATGGATCTATTAAGGTTCAGCTGGAGGTCTTGCAGTCAAAGGTGCGCGTGGGTGTGATTGATACGGGTATGGGGATTTCGGAAGAAGACTTGCCGAAGATTTTCAATAAATTTGTCCAGGTAGGGAAAAAAAGTGAAGACCGCAAAAAGGGATTAGGGTTAGGCCTTGCTATTGTTAAAGAGTTGGTTGAGCAGCATGGCGGAGAGATTTGGGCTGAGTCCGAAGCCGGGGTAGGGACAAAAATTTATTTTACGCTTTTTAGATTCTACACAGCCACGGTTGTCCCGGAAGCAACTCAGGAAAGGATTAATGAGTTTCTGGCATTAGATAAGTCGGTGTTTTTGGTTAATCTTATGATTGTCAATTACGACGAGTTTAAGAAAAAGGTGGATGTGAAGCCAAAGGATTTTTATGGCCAGCTCAGGCGGATTATGGATGAAGCGCATCAGGAAATTTTTCATGAACACATGAGGGAAGACAATCAAATTGAGATTGCAGAGATTCAACAAGGGAAGTACAGCGTTATATTTTCCGGCGTTAAGGCCAGGGTTATGTCCGACTTTTGTGAATGTGTGCGGGATAAAACAAAATTTTATTTTTTGCAAAATAATATTGATGATGTTTTTATTGCATTGGGAATGATGGCATATTCGGTGAATGATTATCCTCAGGACAACGCAGGATCCAGGACAAATCTTAATATTAAAGAGATTTATATTGGCTCAGAAATACGACGTAGTAAAAGAATTAAGTATAATACCGCCCTGGAAGCGATATATCCGGATAAGGCAAGTCGTTTATGTCAGACAGTTGATCTTTCGGAAAATGGTTCTTGTTTTGATAGTCATGTCCCGATAAAAACGGATGAGATATTCAAAGTGAAAATTGAGCTTATTAAAAAAAGGGAGATTATTCAAGCAGCAGGGCGTATGGCATGGATTAAAGACTTGGGAATACCTCCCGGAGAGACGATGCCGCGGTATCGAATGGGTATTGAATTTACAAAAATATCAAAAAAGGATCAAAAACTTCTTTCGGAAGAATTGAAATTGTATTATGAGTAAGAAAAAAATTCTTTTAGTCGACGATGAAGAGGATATGGTCTACGCGGTCAAGATGCAGCTTGAGGCCAGGGGGTATGAGGTCGTAACAGCGACGGATGGCCAGGTTGCTTTGGATAAGGCGCGCGGTGAATCGGTGGATTTAATTATTCTTGATCTTATGTTGCCGAAAATGCATGGATATATGGTCTGCCGGATGCTCAAGTTTGACGAGAAATATAAAGATATTCCGATTATTATGTTTACGGCTCGCGTCCAGGAGCAAGATCGAAAACTCGGGTATGAAGTCGGCGCGGATGCATATATCACGAAACCATTTGACCCGGAAATATTGATGGGAAAAGTGAAAGAGTTGATTAATAAAAGTTAGTATTTCGTGAATAGTATTTTGTTGTTGTGTCGCTACGCGGCCTGAATTCGGAGTTGCAGTATAACAACGTGTGATGCGAAACGGGGTGGGGGATATGGAAAAACAAAATATTGTCCGTCGGCAAAGAGAGATCATTGACCTTCTGCTTAAGGAAGGCCTTGTTAATCAAGAGGTCCTGGAAAAAGCCAGACAAGAGGCCATGCGGACAGGCCTTAGTATTGAAAAGGCTTTGGAAAAACTTGGATTTATTGTTTCAGAAGACATTGTTAGAGCCCAGGCCATTGCGCTTGGGCTTCCTTATGTCGATTTAACGGATTATGCTATTGATCCGGAAATCACAAAGCTTATCACTGAGAATGTTGTTAAAAAATATAAGGTTGTTCCACTTTTTAAGATAGGGAGCAGTTTGACAATCGGAATGCTTGATCCGCAGGATATTGTCGCCGTGGATCATATCCGTCGAATCAGTAAGATGGAGATGGTTGAGCCGGTAGCGGTTTCAGAGAAAGGGATTCAAAGAATTTTAGACACTTTTTATCGGGGGGGTGGAACGATTGAAGATATTGTTCAGTCGATTGATAAAGAGATTGCAGGGAGAGTGGATAGCCTGGTTGAGGTCGCAGAAGAAGCCCCGGTTATTAAATTAGTTAACACGATTGTGTCGCAAGCGGTTAAGGATCGGGTCTCGGATATTCATATTGAACCCGAGGAAGAAGGTGTGCGTGTCCGTAACCGGATTGATGGGTTGCTTCACGAAATAACGGTTTTGCCAAAAAGGCTGCAAGGGGCCGTTATTTCTCGTATTAAAATTCTGTCAAAATTGGATATTGCGGAAAGCCGTAAAGCGCAAGACGGCCGATTCCGTTTGAAGATTGAAAATAAAGATCTGGATGTGCGTGTTTCAACATTTCCGACAATCCATGGAGAAAATGTTGTGATGCGTTTGCTGGACCGCTCATCAGTTGTTTTGGGGTTGAAAGAAACAGGTTTTGTCGGGCAGGATTTGGAAGTGTTTGATAAGTTGATCCGTCGGACAAATGGAATTATTTTGATAACAGGGCCGACGGGAAGCGGAAAGACATCCAGCCTTTATGCGGCCTTAACGACGATCAGCTCAATTGAAAAGAACATTATTACAATTGAAGATCCCGTGGAATACGAGTTGCCGTTGATTCGTCAGACGCAGATTAATCCAAAAGCTGATATTACGTTTGCAAAGGGGTTGCGCAGTATTTTGCGACAAGATCCGGATATTATTATGGTCGGGGAAATCCGGGATAAAGAAACAGCGGATGTCTCTATTCAGGCGGCACTAACAGGCCACTTGGTCTTCTCAACATTGCACACAAATGATGCTCCGTCGGCGTTAACGAGATTGATAGATATGGGTGTAGAACCGTTCTTGATTTCGAGTGCGATTGTCGGTGTCGTAGCGCAACGGTTAGTGCGGGTGATTTGTCCGAAGTGTAGGGATAAAGAGGCTCTGTCGGAGGAGGCATTTAGGGAATTAGGGATTGAGAATGGAACGACATTTTATCGTGGAAAAGGGTGCAAGGAATGTCATCAAACAGGATATTTAGGCCGGACAGGGATTTTTGAAATTTTAACGATTGATGAAGAAATTCGCAAGATGGTTGATGAACGAAAGTCTGTGGATGAAATAAAGAGATATACCAGGGAAAAGGGTTTGAAAACACTGCGTGAAGATGGCCTTCTTAAGGCAAAAGAGGGCATTACCACGATTGAAGAGGTGGTGCGCGTTACAGAGGTGGAATAGTTTGCTTTTGCGAAATGCAAAATGCAAAATGCGATTTATGGCTACGACCTATCGTTATAAAGCTCGAGACAAATTTGGAAAATTGGTTGAAGGGGTTATGGGTGCTGATTCCAGGGATGCGGTTGCGTCTAAATTGGAACAGATGGCGTATTTGCCTATTGCGATTAATGAGCAAAGGGAAACAGAACTGCCTAGCGCGAAGCTTATAGATAAGTTTAAAAGGGTGCGCTTTCAGGATGTTAATATGTTTACCCGTCAGCTTTTTGCGTTACAAAAAGCTGGTTTGCCGATTCTTGCAAGTTTGCGTGCACTTAAAGACCAGGCAACGAATGTTGTTTTGAGAGATGTTTTAGGCCAGATTTCCCGGGATATTGAGGCAGGATCAAATCTTTCAACAGCCTTTGGCCGGCATCCTGGAGTTTTTAACCGGATGTATGTGAATATGCTTGAGTCTGGTGAAGTTTCCGGCCGTCTGCCAGAAACCTTAGAGCGGCTGGCAAAGTTAGGGGAGCATGACGAAGTTATCCGTATGCGCATAGAGGGGGCGATGCGTTATCCTCTTCTTGTCGTCGTGTCTCTTGTCCTTGGCTTTTTGGGGTTGGTGACGTTTGTTGTCCCCAAGTTTTCAAATCTGTATGACCAGTTTACCACTGAGTTGCCTTTCCCGACGCGTGTGTTGTTGGGGACGAATTATCTTGTTCGAAATTATTGGTGGTTATTGGCCCTGGCTGTTGCTGGCATTATTTTTTTGGCGCATAAAATTATTCAAACAAATAGAGGACAAATCATTTGGGATAGGTTAAAATTAAAAATACCAATTTTCGGCCCGCTCTTTTTAAAGTTAACTATGTCAAGGTTCTGTCGTGTTACAGGAACATTGATGCACAGTGGTGTGCCGATTTTGCAGATCCTTGGTATTGTTAAAGAAAGTGTTGGCAATATTATTGTTGCGCGCGCGATTGAGGATATTAAAGAAAGTGTGAATGAAGGAAGCGGAATGCTGGCCCCGATCCAGCAGAGTGAATTGTTTTCACCGGTTGTCACGCAGATGGTCGCGGTTGGAGAAGAGACAGGCAAGCTGGATGAGTTGTTGCTTCATATTGCGGACTATTATGATTCCCAGGCAGACCATACGATTAATAATTTGGTGTCTTTGATTGAACCGATTTTAGTTTTTGTCCTTGGCGGAATTGTTTTGTTTGTGGCATTAGGAATCTTTTTGCCGATGTGGGATTTGATGAGCTTGTTTAAGAGATAGAATTTTTGTTTTACCTGTTGAGGAAGGATGCAAAAGTTTTAATTAATCAGAGGAAGCCTTAAATGATCCAAACTGTAAAAAAAGATTTTGGCATTTTGGGTAAAAAGTTTATGTTTAACCAACAAAGGAGGTGGAGCAGATGAGAAGAAACAAAGGTTTTACCCTCATCGAATTGATCATGATCATCGTGATCCTGGGTGTCTTGGCTGCGGTAGCGATTCCGAGATATTATGACCTGCAAAGTGATGCTAACACAGCTGCTGAAAAAGGTGTTGTGGGTGGTGTCCGTGCCGGGATCCAAACTTATTTTGCGCAGAACAAGGCTTTTCCTGCAACGCTGGATGGCAATGCAGGCGCACCAACCGCATGTTCAGCCAGCGCTCCTTGTTTTGATACAATTTTATCACAAGGGGGGATTACAGAAGGTTGGACAAAACAAGGCGCTACGACTTATACTGGTCCGGACACAGATACTGGACTAACATACACCTACACCGTTGGAGATGGGGGTTTTATAGGTAATTAGTACAAGCCCGGCCTAAAAAGGGTTTTCGTAATTCCTGGTGTGTTAGGTTAATTAGTTGGTGTTTCATGTATAATGCCCCTTTCGGCTGGAATCAAATAGCTGAAAGGGGCATTATGCCAAAATCTCCCGCAGAAGCTTCTTTAAAGATATGATCTTACCAAATAAAAAAGGAATTACTCTCGTTGCCTCAATTATGCTGATGGTATTTGCATCCGTCGCTGTTTTAGGGGTTGCTACTTTTATTATTCAAAGATTGTCTCAAACAGGTGTTAAAGAAATTGATAAGAAGGCTTTGTACCTTGCCCAGGCTGGTATTCAGAGTGCGATCTATAATTTTCGTTTTCAAGATACAGTCGGTAATGGATACTTTTCTTTAGGCCAAACAAACATAGACGATAGTTACTTTGTCTTAGGCGCAAGCAGTAGCGGTGGTGATGCAGGCCTTTTAATGGTGGACCTGTCAGCATCTGTTTTGACAGGATCTAAAAATAATTTACTTGAAGAAATTTATATTCAGAATGCAACGAATTCGCAGCCGATTATTATTGAGCGTATGATCGTTTCCTGGGATACAAGTCCATCTTTACGCAGGATCCGTATTAATGGGAAAAATGTTTGGACTGGGAATTTGGCGTCTCCTGTTGATGCGGATATTAGTGATTTTACACTTGATATCATCCCGACAAGATATGCAATTGATTATTTTCGTTTTGATAAAGATATGACAGGGTCAACTGTTAATGTGCAGTTTGTTATGACCGGCGGTTCCATAAAAGATGTGACGGTTTTCCCCGCATCGAATAATTATAACTTTTCTGTTGAATCCACAGGGAAAATAGCTGGGTCCAGTATTTATCATACAATCCATGCCGATTATAATGCTATAATAGGAAATATTACAAATTATTATGAAGTTAATACAGAGATCATGCCGTAAACAAAAAGGGTTCACATTAATCGAGCTGATTATGACAATCGTTATTGTCACGATTGTGGCGTTGCCTTTAGCATCGCTGGTAGCACGTTACATACAGAGTGCGTTTTTATCCCAGGATTACACTGCAGCCCTTTATTTAGCGCAATATGAAATAGAGTTAGTTGATAACCTGGATTTTGCAAATATTACAACAGCTTCATTCCCGAATTATCAAAGCTATGATTATGATGTCACGCGAACGGTTAGTTATGCTTCTGGCAATGATTCAAGTGTTGAGGCGTTAAAACAAATCACTGTCCAGGTAACAAAGTCAGGCAGTGCAACTGTGCTCGTAAGTTTAGTAACTTATGTTGCCAAGAATGTGACTTATGGGGTATAATCAACGAGGATTTTCACTGATTGAGCTGGTTATGGTGATTGCAATTATTGCAACACTTTCTGTATCAGGAGGTTACATTATGGTCTTTTTGGTGCAGAATACGGTGTTTCTCCCGAATCAGCTGAATATGGACATGCTGGCCGCGGATGCTTTGGATATTATTGTGGACGGTGATGCCCAGGCGAAAGGATTGCGTTTCAGTAAAGAAATTACGGCGATAAGCGGCAGCCAGGTTGAGTTTATTAACCAGGATAGCCAGACAATCCGATATCGTTTAAATCAAGCCACGGATCGTTTGGAGCGTTCGGTTGATGGTGACCCGTGGAGTTTTATTCCGTATTATCAAATAGCTGGCGTAAGTTTGTCCACGGATAGCGCACAGTTATTTTCTTTTTATGATGGGGCTGGAGCAGTCACCAGTGTGCCGGAGGATGTCCGGAGGATAGTAATAAATAATTTGGTTGCACAGACTGGCACGGGAAGTTACGACGCCTGGGAAGGCCGGGCAGATATGAGCACGTCGGTAGCGGTTAAAAAGTTTCAATAAGAAATTATTATGAAATACAAAACGATTCTTAAATTTATTGAGCCTTTTCAAAAGAAGATGACAAGGTTTTTGTCGATTGACTTTAATCATTCATCGGTTGAGCTTGTTCATATGGAGTCGTCGGCGAAGGGATATCGTATACTAGCCTATGCCTTTCAGGGAATCCCGGATGACGTCGGAGATCTTTCTAAGGTGATGACAGGAATTATTCAGAGTTTTCTTAAGGATAATAATATTCAGGAAAAAGAAGTTGTTGTGAGTATTTCTGATGTGGAGTTTGTGTTTGTTCAGCATCTGGAACTTCCTGTTTTGCCGAAAGATGAACTCTTGGGCGCGGCGAAATGGAAATTGAAGGAAGAGGCTCCTTTTGATATTGAAACAGCTTGCATTGACTGGCATGTGGTTCGGGAGTATGAAGATGCTGATGGCGCCAGGAAGGTCGGAATAGTTTTTATTGCTATCGCCAGACAGACAGTGGATTCTTATTTGTCTATTCTTGACGAATGCGGCCTGAGTCCATTTGGCATTACCAGTGCGTCTTTTAATTATAGTGATTTATTTAAAGACTTACCGGGGAACCCCGAGATTTCAGCGGTTTTAGATATTGATTGCAAAGATACGGTTTTAAGTATTTACGTGGAGAACAAGCTTTGTTTTACACGTGAAATCCCGGTTTCAGCTCAGCGGATGACACAAGCGTTGACAGAAAGTTTGGTTTCAGAAAAGGGGCGAATTTCTTTAACGTACGATGAAGCAGAAAACTTGAAAAACAAATTTGGTATTCCTGTAGATGAGAATGCCCGGTTGACAGAAGAGATCCCTGCGAGTTATGTGCTATCCCTTCTCAGGCCGGTGTTAGAAACTATTGTGAGAGAGATACGTTTTTCTTTTGATTATTTTGTCAGTACTTTCGGGCAGGGGCGTCCAGAGGTCCTTTACATCACGGGAGAAGGAGCTAACTTAAAAAATCTCGGGAAATATTTGCGTAAAGAAACAGGGATCGGGATTTCGTATCTTTTTTTCCCGCCATGTATTGACGCCCGGCCACAAAAAGGGTTAGAGATTGGGATGGATGATCAGAACCGAATCGTTAATGCCGTCGGGGCGGCGATGGGCGGTGCACGCACAATTAACCTGTTGCCTTTTGAGATCCAAACGCAAAGAATTGAGCAATTTCAAAGAGTGTTTTTGCGGCTCTGTGCGGTATCGGTTGGGGCAATTTTTTTATTTTTATTGTTCATTACGGAGTTTCAGATACGGGATTATCGGGCACGGCTTGAGTATGCTAAACGTCATTTGCAAGCTGTGGGTGAAATTAAATTTCTTAAACAAAAGATTATTATGCGTGAAGGCCTCATGGAAAAGATTGTGGCTGGCCACCTTCCTGTTAATGGCCTTCTGAAGGTTGTCGGGACGATTGTTCCCAAAGACGTTGTTTTGCGAGAGTTGTTTTTTGACCATGATCAGCATAGTGTGGTGATGAAAGGGGCTGCTCCTTTCAGTGCCAGCATTGGGGAGCCGGTTTTGACAGTGCTTATGGAGCAATTAGAGTCTTCATCTTTTTTTGAAGAGGCTACGTTAGTTTCATCGGATATCCAAGGTGTTTCAAGGGTGTTTGAAATTAAATGTGATTTAGTTTATTGATGTTCTGAGTGAGTGTTGCCGGGGCACAGGTAAGAGAAAATGCAAAAGATCAGTTTAGCTCAACAAAAGATTTTTATGTTTATGAGTATCGGTGTGGGCATTGTTTTGATTGTCCTGCTTTTTATTTATTTGCCCGGGCAGGGTGTTATTGGGCGGCTAAAAGATGAGATGAAAGGGATTGAAAGCCAGATTCAGCAAATTGAATCTGTTATTGATCAGAAAAAAACAATTAAAGAAGCATTGCAAGATATTGCGAATCAATATGATGGATTGGAGCGAAAGTTTCCTAAAAGGGAAGAGGATGCTTTGCGGTTGATGAATGACTTGGCCCGGGAATTGAAGATAGAAATCCAAAATACAAGGACGCAACGTAAAACACTGTTTCTTGATGAAAATAATCAGCAGGTGGTGATGGAGGGGCGGCGTTGCTACAAGGTTCTTGTTTCCATGAAGCTGAAAAGTAATTATTCGACTATTATTAAGTATCTGGAGCGTTTGAAAATTGATTTGCCGGTTTATTTGACGGTTGAAAAATTGAATATCAGGAAGAGTTCTGCGCCAGGAAAAACTTTAGATGTTCATCTTGAACTGAATGTATATTTATTGTCATGAATTTAAACAAGAAAGAAATTATTCAATTATCCATTTCAGGAATATTGCTGCTGATCCTTGCGGTCTTTCTTATTCCTTCGATTCAGAAGAAAGCAAAGAAAACCAGGCGGGCGAAGAGTCCTGTGGGTATAACGACCGAGACTTTGGCAGCACAAGCAGGTTCAGAGCCTGACGTGGTGGATAGAAAGTTTTACGGAAAGCTCGAGAAAGAGACAGAAGATTTAGAGGTAACTCGGGATCCATTTTTTCCTGCCCCGCGAAGAACAGCGGACGAAACATCTTCAGATCTGCACCTTATGGGTATTGCCTGGGATAGTGTAACGCCCACAGCGATTATCAACAACAGGATTGTTCAGATTGGGACACGGATAGATAAATATACGGTAATTGATATTCAGAAAGACCGTGTTATTTTGAGTGGTGAGCAATATAATTTTGAGTTGATGCTGAATTTATAAAAATTTTCTTGTAGTATAGGGATTTCAAAGACCCCAAAGGAAATTCCTACACGGCCATGAAATAGTTGCGAGCAAACAAAATTATCAGGTGAACTTGTTTTATAAAGTTGATTTATATTTTATCCGCAGAAACAAAAAGAATTAGAGGATATCCCTCGACACCATCGATGTGAAGAGAATTTTCTTGCCAGAAAGACTTTGCCCGGATATAATATTTGTTCTTATAAAGATATCTAGGAGTTTATTGTTTGTTAGGAATCTAACTAATTGCAATTAATAAAGTTATTGCCGAAAGGGGTTTAAAGATGAGTGTAATACAAATTACAATTAAAAATTTTGAAGAAGAAGTTGTTAAGTCAGACCTTCCTGTTTTGGTTGATTTTTGGGCAGAATGGTGTGGCCCGTGTAAGATGATTAGCCCTGTAATTGATGAAATTGCAGAAGAAATGGCAGGAAAGGTGAAAGTGGCAAAAGTTAATATTGATGAATCCCAGGAATTGGCAGCCAAATATAATGTTATGTCTATCCCGACTCTTCTGATTATTAAACAGGGTGAAGTTGTTGATCAAACAGTTGGCGCAGTGGGCAAAGATCAATTGATTGCCAAAATTAATGAGAATTTGTAAATAAGTGTTTTGAACAGGAGTTAAAGAGATGTGGATTACGTTTTGTAAAGCTAAAATTGCTCATGCGACAGTGACAGAAGCTGAATTATATTATGAAGGAAGCATTACTATTGATGAGGATTTGTTGAAATCTGTAGATATTTTGCCAGGGGAGAAGGTGGAAGTTTTAAACCTTAATAATGGGGCGCGCCTTGAGACTTATACTATTGCGGGGAAGGCCGGCTCTGGTCAGATTTGTTTGAATGGCCCAGCGGCTCGTTCCGGGGTTGTTGGGGATAAAGTTATTGTTTTAAGTTATGCGTTGATGGACCAGAATGATGCGAAGAATTATAAAATAAAGGTTATTTATTTAGATGAGAATAACCATGTTCGGAACTAGTAGGCTGTTGATAGAGATAACAGGCCAGATGTGATATGGAAAAAATTATCCAAAAATTAAAAATTCGCATATATGGAGATCCGTGTTTGTGCCAGAAAGCAGAAGCTGTTAAGGAAGCTGGTATTGCAGAGCGTATGCTTTTTGAAGCTATGATTGAAACGATGTATAAAGAAAAGGGCGTTGGTTTGGCCGCGCCTCAAGTCGGTGTTAATAAGCAAATTTTTGTGGTGGATGTCGGAGAAGGCCCGGTTGTTGTTGTTAATCCAAAAGTTATTAAAAAAAGTGGGTGCGCGGTGATGGAGGAGGGGTGTTTGAGCGTTCCGGAGATTGTGGTGAAAATTAAACGTCCCGAAAAGATTCTCGTTAAATATATTGATGAGAATAATCAGTTGGTTGAGAAACAATATTCTGAGTTAATGGCGCGGGTTTTTTTGCATGAGATGGATCATTTGTCAGGAAAAATGATTGTGGATTACGCCGGATGGCGTCAAAAGTTTCAGATAAGAAAACAACTTGAAGAGCTTTCCGCAGAGAGTATATAAAAGATCGATGACAGCCACCTGTAAAGAAAAAATATGTGGTTTATCTCATAGGCTTCCTGCCTGGTTCCGTCAACCTCTCCCTGATACGCAAAAAATAAAAAAAATGAAAGATTTATTGCATAGCAGGAATCTTTCAACGGTGTGTGAGAGCGCGCGATGTCCAAATCAGGGACAGTGTTGGGGGCAGGGTGTAGCAACATTTATGATTTTGGGAGATTTGTGCACGCGCGCGTGCCGTTTTTGCGCGGTTAAGGCCGGGCGTCCGGAATCTTTGGATATCAGGGAACCCGGAGAGGTTGCCTTGGCTGTGAGGGCGTTGAATTTAAGGTATGTTGTTGTGACATCGGTTACACGTGATGATTTGGATGATGGTGGGGCAGGGCAATTTGCTGAAACGGTTCGGCAAATTAAGAAGCATGCGCGTCAAATAAAGATTGAGGTATTGATCCCTGATTTTAAAAATAATGAAGAAAGTTTAAAAAAAATCGGAACTGCTGAGCCTGATGTGATTGGGCATAATCTGGAAACGGTTCGTCGTCTTTCATTAAAGATACGGCCACAAGCTAGCTATGATCGGTCTTTAGACGTGTTGCGTAATATGCGTAAGATGTCGGCTGCTTTTATAAAATCAAGTTTGATGGTTGGTTTAGGTGAGACTGAAAAAGAGGTTCGGGAGGCGATGAAAGATCTGCTGTCTGCCGGCTGTGATCTTTTGACGATAGGGCAATATCTTGCTCCGACGAGAGAAGGCCGACATGTGCCGGTATCGGAATTTATTGCGCCGGAGAAATTTCGGGAATATTCACAAATGGGTAAGGATTTTGGCTTTAAGTATGTTGAGAGCGGCCCGCTGGTACGTAGTTCTTATCTGGCCGAACGAGGATATCGAGCTGTAAACATAAAGGATATTGCGTGACTTTAAAACAGAAATCAAAGAATTTGTTGTCAAATTTGCTTCGGTTTGGATTAAGCGGTGCCCTGCTAGTCTATCTTTATAACACAATTGATGTGGATAAAACCTGGAATGCGGTAAAGTCTGCGGATGGGGGTTTTATTGCGTTAGCGTTTTTGGTGTTCATGGTCATTAACTATATTTTGCTTATGCGGTGGAACATCTTTATCAATGCGTTAGGGTTGCGGGCCCCGTTTTTAAGTATTGCGCGGTATTTTTTTGTCGGGTTGTTTGGTAACCTTTTTTTGCCGAGCGCGATCGGTGGGGACATTATTAAGACAATTGGTTTGTGCCAGGTTTCGCATTCTGAAAAGCCGAAGGTTGTAGCCTCCGCGCTTCTTGACCGGCTAAGCGGGTTTGCGGCGATCGCGCTTGTGGCAGTGATTTCATTTTTTGTCGGATACGTGTTAAAGGTTATTGAAGACAGATCATTGCTCGTTGGAATTGTGATGATCGCCGGCGGGTCTGTGTCAATCGGAGTGGTCTTATTCAATGAAAAGATTTATAGTTTTTGTTGCAAGATTTTTCAGATTTTCCCGAAATTTCAAAAGGCCTTAATGCAAATGCATTATGATATTGCTCTTTTAAGAGAGCGCAAAGATGCGATTTATAAAGCCATCGGGGTTTCTTGTTTTAGTCAGCTATGTATGGCAACAACGTTTTTTTTGACGGCTAAGGCCTTGCATCAAGATGTGCCGTTGTTGTACTGTATTATTTTTACTCCATTGATCTGCGTGGCTTCGTGTGTGCCATCGATCGGAGGCTTGGGTGTACGTGAAGCCGCTGCCGCGTTTTTATTTGTCCGTGTGGGTGTTGATTCCGGGGTAGCGGTCAGTATTGTGTTTATTGGAAGTTCTGTGTTTATGATGCTTGTGGGCCTTTTGGGTGGTGCTTTTTATATGCTGACAAAGAACCCGGAAGAAGAAGCCGCGATTAAGAAAGCTCTCAAAGCTGAACAAGGGACGTAGTATGGCAGTCTCATTTATTATTGACGGGTATAATGTGATTAAGCGTATCCCTGAGTTGGCAGACCGTACATTGGAGGATGGCCGATCAAGTTTAATTCATTTCTTGGAAATACATCGGCCGCAGGGAAGCTTAAAAAATGATGTTATAGTTGTGTTTGATGGCCGGTCAGATGTTTGGGGCCCACAGAAGGCATCATTTGTGAAAGTTTTTTTTACGTCGGATGAGACCGCGGATGAAAAGATTAAGCGTATGGTTGATGGGCATCCTAATAAGAAGTCGGTTGTTGTTGTGACAGAAGATAGAGAGATTCAATATTATGTGCGGGCATCAGGCGCGAAAGTTTTGGGTGTGTATGAATTTCTTGACAAGGCAGGGGAAAAAGGTTTTCCTGCAGCAGGCAAAAAGGGTTTTTCGCAGGAACACAAGAACGTTTCCAAAAACGTTGAGGCAAAAATAAACGCAGAGATGGAAAAGATTTGGTTAAAAGAAAGGAGCTGATGTATGCAAAATATTAATTTTTTAGGTTTTTCATTTTCTTCCTGGCTGATTGTCCCCTTAGCTTATTTTGCCTGGGTGACAGTGCTTTTGGCAATTAAGAGGATATGCTTTAAGGCAGTAAAGAAAGCAGCTGGAAAAACAAAGACGCGACTGGATGATGTTTTTGTTCAGGCTGCTGATTTTCCACTTACACTTTTAGCTTTTGCCAGTGGTGGTTTCATTGTGGAGTGGGTGTTGCCCAGTATGCGGGATGCGCAATTAGCCAAATATTTTGTGATTGGATTTAAGGCAGCGACGATTATTGCGATTATTATGTTTGTTGATAAGTTTTTAAATGGCACGATGAAGAGGTACAAAGAGGAAGTTGCGATCCTTAAAACAACAGGCGGTGTTGCGCGCGGGTTTGTTCGTGTTATTGTTGTCGGGCTTGGGCTTTTGATTTTGTTAGATACATTCGGAGTTTCGATTACCCCGATTATTGCTTCTTTAGGGATCGGGTCTTTGGCGATCGCCTTGGCATTGCAGCCGACGTTAGAGAATTTGTTTGCCGGTATTCAGATTATTATTGATAAGCCGTTTCAGGTGGGACAGTTTATTCAGCTGGAATCTGGAGAGCAAGGGTACGTTCATAAAATCGGGTGGCGTTCTACCTGGTTGCGTATGTTGCCGAACAATGTGGTTGTTATGTCGAATAACGCGCTTGTGAATTCGCGTATTACGAATTTTTATTATCCGGAAAAAGAGTTGGCTGTTCTCGTGCAGGTGGGTGTGCATTATGATTCAGATCTGGAGCATGTTGAGCGCGTGACAAAGGAAGTAGGGAAACAAGCATTACAAGATGTAACCGGAGCAGTCGCGGAGTTTGATCCGTTTATCCGATATCATACATTTGATGATTTTAGTATTAATTTTTCTGTGATATTGCGCGCGCATGAGTTTGTGGATAATTATTTACTCAAACATGAATTTATTAAACGCCTGCATAAACGATACGCGCAAGAAGGGATTATTATTCCGTATCCTATTCGCGCGATTAATAATGAGCAGGAAAAAGGTGAAAAAGTAAGTTCTAGTATAGGAATTTCAGAGACCCCATGAGAAATTCCTACACGGGCATAAAATAGCTGCGAGCAATCAAAAATATCAAGCGAGCTTATTTTATTAAACAGGAGGAAGGGGAAAGCATGTTTCTTTTTGGAAATCTTTTTTTAGCATTAGCACAAATTGTGGAAGTTGTTTTGTCGATTGTTTATTGGCTTATTTTAGCACGGGCTTTGATCAGTTGGGTTAGTCCTGATCCTTTTAATCCGATTGTGCAATTTTTGCATAGGACAACAGAGCCGATTTTGCAGCCTATCCGACGATTTATGCCGACGATGGGAATTGATTTGTCTCCGATTGTCGCCTTTTTGGCGGTGATTTTTTTGAAGGGTTTTCTTGTGCGAACGTTATGGGATATCGGCCTGCGGCTGAAGGGGTGAGGATGTTTGCCTGTTATTAATCCCTTGCAAATTTTTTACTTTTAAGTATGATAGGCAAGAACAATAAGGGGTAGGCCTCAGGTTTAAGAGTGTTAAAAGTTTTTGTAGTCCGTTGCACGCAGCACGAATTAAAAAGGAGTAGAGGATGTTTGACAAAATGAAACAATTAATGGAAATGAAGAAACAGGCGGACAGGATTAAACGCGAGCTTGATGGGATGACAGTCGAGGTTGATGAGGGTAATGGAATCCGTGTTGAGATAACCGGGTCACAGAATTTTCGGTCTATCGCGATAGATGAAAGTTTGTTGACGTTAGAGAATAAGGGTAAGCTTGAAGCTGATCTTTTAAGAAGTGCGAATGCAGCTATTACGAAGTCGCAGCAGATGGCAGCGAAGCAGATGGCTTCTGTTATGCCAGGCTTATAATCAGTGTTCATTAGTGTTTTAACAAAATCATAACCCAGGAGGAAGATCAATGCCTTACGACAAGTCGTTAGATCAAGAATTGTTCAAAGAAGTTAAAGATTTCGGTGAAACCCGTATTACGGTCGGGGTTTTTTCTTATAATGGTGCCGAGAAGAAATTGCAGGTTTCTCGTGAGAATTTAGGACAGACGGAAGAATGGCGTTTTGCTAAATTAGGCCGCATGACTAAGGGAGAAGCGCAGGAAGTTATTCCTGTTATGATGAAAGCTGTCGAGAATATGTAGTGAACGCATGAGTTATAGAGGTGTAGCCGATATAGCTCATATGCGCGAACTATCCCTCTTCTTGAATTCTGGAGCAAACCCTGAAGGGTTGCGAAGAATTCAGGGGGAATGAACAAGATTTACGACGAGGCGAGAATTGGGGGGCACGTATTTAAGTAAATGATTAGTGCGTGTCCTTTAATTAAAAACTGGAGAACTTGTATGTCACAAGAAGTTTACTTGACACGCGCAGGATATGAAAAATTAAGGGATGAACTTGAAGAGCTCAAGGGCCCTAAGCGCCATGCCATCTCAAAGGTTATTGGAGAGGCAAGGCTTTTGGGTGACCTTAAGGAAAACGCAGAATATCATGCCGCGAAAGAGGAGCAAGGCCATTGTGAAGCCAGGATTGCGAACTTGGAGTTGAAGTTGTCCAATGTCCGATTGATTGAAGATCAAAATATCTCAGCGGATAAGGTTTTTATTGGCGCTATTGTGACTTTGAAAGATTGCGATACGGATGAAAAGATGAAGTATATGATGGTCTCCCCTGAAGAAGCGAATTATGAGGAGAACAAACTTTCGATTCTTTCGCCGATTGGAAAAGGCTTGATGGGGCATGAGGCCGGGGAAGAATTAGAAGTCCAGGTTCCGGCAGGTTCTTTGCGATATAAAATTCTTAAGATTGAAAGACCTTGATCCGGGAATTAGATGGTATTAAAAAAGCGGTATGTGCTTTGCCTGCCGCTGATAATTTTTGTTTCCTGTTTTGATATATCAACAAGGCTGAGAATTATTTTTTTGTTTTTATGTTTAAAATTTCTATCTATATCCGAAAATATTTTGTATCTTATTTTATGCCAAATATTTAGGCATGCTAAGATATTTGATTAAATTTTAATACGTGTATTGACAAATCATCAAAATAGTGCTATCCTTGATCATCGCAATTAGAAAGGATGATCAAATAAATGAATTTAAATGAACGTAATTTTGATGAACCCCTTGGCAATTTAAGCCAGAATTCCTCCCCAAGCTTCAAATCAAATACCTCACTTAATACTCCAGATAGAATGGTGACGTTTTACACAGGCTTAAGCATCCTGTTTGCAATGCGTCAACAGTTAGGCCTGGAGGCCATGCTCGAGTATTGCGAGCAGTATCTTCTAGCGGTTGAAAAGGAAAATCCTGCGATCAAGGAGTCTATGCAACATGCCTTGTCGCTGGTGAGCATTGAGAAGATTTACCGGGATGTTATCCGGGACTCGTAGTTCATATCTTTCATCCTTAACTTACAATTCATAGAGTTTTTAATATGCAATATTCCAAGGTTCTACAAGTGTATTTGCTGCTGATGACTGCTGTAACAGCTTCTGGGTTTTCGATGCAGGATCAGGGTTGGCAAAAAATTTCTTCCGGAATTTACGAAAGTGAAATTACAAGCCTGGCTGTTGCGCCTGATGACCCCAATATTGTGTTTGCCGGAACTCATAAAACTCTCTACCGATCTAATAATAAAGGTAAGGAGTTTTTTGCTGTTAGCGGCCTTTCCGGGGGTTCGAAAGAAATTCATTCTATTTATATTCCCGCAACTAATTCGGATGAAATTTATGTTGCTACAGATGAAGGTGCTTTTTATAGCCCTGATGGTGGTCGCAGGTGGGAGCTTATTTACTTTTCAGCCGATGCTGTGGCAAAGCAGTGTTGGGATATTACGCGGATGCGGGAACAGGTCTATGTCGCAACCAACCGGGGGATATTTCAAAAAGGTGTCAATGAATCGGTTTGGCAAAAACAAGAAGGTGAATTGGGAAACACCGCGGTTTATGAATTGGCTGTCGATGATCAGAACCTCTATGCTGCCAGCGCGTCAGCTGTATATATGATAGGCAGCGTGAATGGTTTGGTTGAAAAAATGTTTTCGTTAGGATCAAAGGTGTCGGAAGAAGTGTCTGAAGATGAATTTTATGGTATCCAGGCGTTGGAGCTGGAACAAAAAATCCGGGATATTTATATTAATCAAGGCAATGTGTATGTATTGAGTGATTTTGGGGTTTTTGTTCGTCAGGGTCAAGGGAGTGCATGGAAGCGAATGGTTGTGGATGGTTTGCCGGTCGAATTTGGAACCCGGTTGGTTATGGTGAACAGTAATATTGTTGTGGCAACGTCAAAAGGCGTTTTCTTCCTGGATGGGGATCAGTGGAAGGCGTTGTATCAAGGGATGGAGACAACGGACGTTGAATCGTTAGCTGCTGATGGTAAGGGAAATCTGTATGCCGGAACCGATAAGGGGCTATTCTTTTCGGATGATTTTATTGAATCTAAAGATCAAGAAAAATATTGCGCTCAGCCACGTCAAGCACTGCAAACAAATTCTTTGAATCAATCTTCGTTTCATGAATTTCAAGCCTCGTATCAACAAGTTTTAGGATTTGAACCTTCTGTCCAGGAAGTTCACAAAATGGCTATCGATTATGCTGAAGTCCACCCCGGTAAAATTAAGGAATGGCGGGAGTTATCCAGGAAAAAGGCGTGGTTGCCGGATTTGAGCGTAAGCATGGATGGTGATCAGAACAGAACGGTATCTGACAGTATTTATGGGAGCTACACCAGTGGCGGACAACATTATCTTGCGCCGGATGATAAAACATTTTACAGCAATTTTGGGTGGGGTGTTTCTCTGTCATGGGATCTGGCTGACATTGTTTGGAGCACGGATCAGACGAGCATTGATTCACGTTCAAAATTGATGGTGGAGTTAAGGGAAGACATTTTAGACCAGGTGACAAGGTTGTATTTTGAGCGCCGTCGAGTGCAGGTGGATTTATTGGCAGCGGTTTCTTTGATGCCCGACCCGCGCTGGGCAATGGATAAGCAGCTGCGCGTGGATGAGTTGACAGCTATGATCGATGCTTTAACGGATGGTGAATTTACGAAATGTATTTTGGAAATGAAACAATGAGTCTTGTCGTTGGCGGGGTGCTTACGACGGGAGGAACAGGATATTAACACGTGTTGAACAGGTGAAGAAAAGTTAAACAAACAAAAAGGGGGAAATGAGATGTTAAAGAAAGCAATGTCAGTTGTTTTGATGCTGAGCTTTTTGGCAGTTACGAGTGCCGCGTTTGCCGCAGATGTCTTTGTGACTCAAAAGGGGGCCAGGTATCACCAGGAAATTTGCAAGTTGATTGCAAATAGAGAAACAACTCAGCTTGAAGAGAAAAACTTTGAAGACTGCAGTTTTCATGCAGTTTTTCATTATGGCGGATATGCGCCCTGCGAAAATCGGTGTTAAAGAAAAACACCATTACTGTCTGTTATGTGAAGTGTTTTTCACCCCATTGTCATCTCAAGCCCGCACAAAATAATTGCGGGTAAACTCCGCGAGTAATTATTCTTCTTCCCCCTTGCCATCGTTTCACTATATTCTTATAATAATATATATTCTTAGTAATACTAACTAAGGTTGCCTAAATTAGCGTTTTTCAGCCCTGTGTTTTGGATCAGTGCTGATCTGTATTTTAAATCTGTGCTCAGCTGTGTTTTCTAAAAAGTATGCTTAATCACAATCAACTACAACAAATCCTGCCACATGTTTACCCGATGCTGTTGATCGACCGGGTGATTGATATAAAAAAGGACAAAAGTCTTATTGCTATTAAAAATATTACTGCCAATGAATGGCCGTTCGTCGGGTACGGCCAGAAGTGTGAAACCTTCCCTGAAACGTTATTAATCGAAGCCGCTGCCCAGGCCGCGCTTGTTTTGTACCATGTCAGCCGGGTCAAAGAGGGGGAGCGGCCACGGTATGTGATAGGAAAAGTCAAGGCAGAGTTTATGGGGCATGCCACAGCCGGGGATGTGCTGAATCTGGAAGTTTGCGGAACAAAATTACTCGATAATATGGGTTGTGCTGATGTGAATGTTGATGTTGATGCTAAGCAAATTGCCGCGATGCAAATGTTTTTTAGTGTACAGCGGTAAAAGATAGAGAACAGAAGACAGAATAGTCAAAGTAGGAATCCAGGAATAAAATTATGACCAAAAACAAAAAACAACCTCCATCCCGACGCGTCGTCATCACAGGCCTTGGAGTGATTTCTTCAATAGGGATTGGCTGGCAAACGTTCTGGGAAAACTTATTAGCCGGCAAGGCCGGTATCCGCAAAATTTCTTTATTCGATACATCAGCATATGATCGTCATTATGCGGGAGAGGTTAGTGGTTTTGAGCCGGAGAAGTTTATCCGAAAAAATAAACTAAAATTTCTTCCTCGCGCATCAAAGTTTGCCATCGCAGCAAGTAAGTTAGCAGTCAAAGATGCGGGACTGACCCTTGCAGAATTAAAGAATTTAAAGATGGGGGTTTGTGTTGGGACGACGATGGGGGAGATACAAGTTGCGGAACAATTCGTAAAACATTCTATAAAAAAAACGCAATCCATAACATATGCAAAACGCATACTTTATTATCCCTACAATGTCATCCCGATTAATGTAGCACACGAATTAAAGCTGGCAGGACATAATCTTCTGTTTGGCAACGCCTGCGCAGCTGGAAATTATTCCATTGGATATGCTTTAGATTTAATATCTTCTGGAAGAGCAGATTACATCCTGGCTGGCGGGTCAGACGCACTTTCACGTGTTGCGTTTACAGGGTTTGGCCGTATGTTTGCCATGGCAGAACGGCGTTGTCAACCGTTTGATAAAGATCGTCAAGGGATGATGCTTGGTGAAGGCTCAGGCATGCTTGTTTTAGAATCTTTAGAAAGTGCGCAAAAGCGTAAGGCCAAGGTTTATGCGGAAGTTCTAGGGTATGGTTTGTCGTGTAATGCGCAGCATATGACTATTCCGTCGACAAACGGGGCTAGTAATGCCATTGAAAAGGCTATTAAAAATGCGGGGATTCAAAAGAGCAAGGTAGATTATATAAGCGCGCACGGCACAGCTACCAAGGAGAATGACGGGGTTGAGAGCGAGGCCTTTAACAGAGTTTTTGGAAATGACATGAAAAATATTCCTGTTAGTTCAATTAAGTCGATGTTAGGGCATACTATGGGTGCTGCTTCAGCATTAGAAGCGATTGCGTGTTGCCTGGCAATTCAAGACAATAAAATTCCCCCAACAATTAATTTAGAAAATCAAGATCCGGAATGCAAGATTGACTGTGTACCGAACAAAAGTCGCGAGAAAGAAGTAAGTCTAGTATTAAACAACGCCCAGGCATTTGGGGGGAATAATGCTTGTGTAGTGTTCAGGGAGGTTTAGTAGTAATGAAAAAGGATGAATATGATGTAATTATAATCGGGGCTGGGATTGGTGGCCTTGTCTGTGGATGTTATTTAGCCAAGGCTGGTTTGAAGGTGTTGATTGTGGAGAGGAATAAGAAAGTGGGAGGGTATTGTACATCGTTTAAGGTGAAACATTGGCAATTTGATGCATGTGCACATACTTTGGGAAATTTATCAAAGGGGGAACATTTTTATAATATTCTTAAGGATTTGGGCGTCTTAGAACAGTTGGATTTTGTCAGGCATAATCCTACGGATCAAATAGTAACTGCGGAATATACAATAAATTTTTGGCAAAATAAACTACGCACGATTGAGGAATTTATTTCCATTTTTCCTGAAGAAGAGAAACAAATTCAATATTTTTTTCAAGAATTTATTTATTGTGAGAGCATGGATCTTGTTATTAAAACAAGAAATCGAACATTCTTGGAAATTTTAGACGAAACATTTAACCATGAAGATTTAAAAAGCGTGCTTTCTCTTTTGATTCTGGGGAATCTTGGAGTTTCTGCGCATGAAATTAATGCATTTACAGCTATTAAACATTATCGACAATTTATTCTTGATGGGGGTTATTATCCCCCCGATGGCATGCATATCGTTCCCGAGTTGCTGCGGAAAAGATTTTTAGAATTAGGTGGTGAAATTCTGCTATCTCAAGAAGTTAAAAGAATTTTAATTAAAAATAAAACCGCACAGGGAATTCGTTTGAACACAGGTCAGGAGATATTAGCGCAGATTATCGTCTCATCTTGTGATGCAAGGCAAACATTTTTATCTTTAATTGGAAAGAATCATTTGTCGTCTAAAACGACAACTAAAATAAATAAAATGGTCCCAGCCCGCACCCTCTTTGTCGTTTATCTGGGGTTAAACAAGGATGCTGATGTCCGCCTTCCCAATCGCTGCAATGTCTGGCTGGTAGATAAAAAATTTTTTATTAACACATCTAAAAAAGTTTCGTCGTCGGATTCTACTTGGGTGATGGTTCGATTTGATTCTGCGAAAAAGACGTGCACAATATACGCGAACGCCCTTTTTAAATCTAAAGAATATTGGGCTAAACAAAAGCAACTCATGATTGCCAAAATGATAAATAGAGCTGAAGATGTTGTTCCAAAATTACGACAAAGCATCCTGCATAAAAGTGCGGCGACCCCACAAACTTTGTTTCATTGGACTAGGAATTATAAGGGGGCTGCTTATGGCTGGGCTATGAGCACTAATCAATTTATGGATCCGGATTTTTTAAGAGATAAAATTTTAGAAAATCTTTTTGTGTCTAGCCACTGGAGTACCGTTGCCCAAGGTATAGATGGAGTTGCAATTGTGGGGGAAAAGGTGGCCAGGATTGTTTTTAAAAGAATGAGCGAAATAAATAGAAACACGAGGATTTTATATGAGCAATCTTGAAAGACTTTCTGGCTGTTTCCGTGAAGTATTTATTGATGACGATAATAAGAAAACAGCTCACACTTTGTCTTATGAGAGGAGAGGAACGCTTGAAAGTTTTTTGAAGCTTTTAACGGGATATTCTGAATTCTTAGAGAGGTTGTCTGGGGAGGACAAGGAAGGAAAAGCCTTTAATGCGAACTTGTATGAAATTTTAAAAGAGAAGACGATAAATATTTTGTTGTCTTCCGATGGCCTATCGAAGAATATCTCTCCTGGTGGTGCAGAAAAAATTAGATTTTTGTTCAGAGAAAGTGTCTTTGAATATATTTTTAAGTCGGATTTGTTGCGACGATTTTATGAGAAGCCGAGGGGATATCCTGGGGATTATATGATGTTTGAAATGATTTATGATCAATACAATAGTTCGAAGGGGATTGGGGCTTACTTTGATAAATTTATTATTGATAATACTTTGAGTAGTGCTGTTATAAACCGCAAGGAAATTATGAAAAAAATTTTAGCAGAGTTTTTCGCATCGACAGAGAGAGATGTTGTTAATATTGCAAATTTAGGATGTGGTGGATGCAGAGAATTGCGGGAATTTTTTTCAGAAAGTAGAAATGTTTCTAAAAGGGTTAATTGCTCTCTCGTTGATCAAGATATGGAGGGATTAGCGTTGTCTGAAAAGGAGTTGTCAAGTTATCCTAATGTGCGTATGCGAATTTATAACCAGAGCGTGATCCAAATTCTTGGGCTAACTGATAAGAAGGATCCCGCATTTTTTGATAATTATGATTTGATATACAGTATGGGACTTATTGATTATTTCTTGAATAGTACACTTGAGCGTTTTATTGAATTTTTTTATAATAAATTGCGTCCTGGGGGTACACTTGTAGTTGCGTCTTGTGATTCGCAATATCCTGAAGTTTATCTCCCTTTGGGGTGGTTTTGTGATTGGAATTTCTATAAACGAGATGCAGTAGCCTTGCAGAATTTCTTCAGAAAATTTTTAGGAGCCATGTCTGTAGAGATTATTAGAGAAGAAAACGGACATGTTTTTTTCTTAATTGTCAAGAAATTAACACAAAATGTATGAGGGGTTCTGGATCCTTAAATTATGCATTTATTAGCTTTATCAAATCTGTTGATTGTAGTCATGTGTGGCATCCTTGTGTTTTTGTTAAGAATAAGGAGTGGTAAAAGGCCCTTTGTGGAAATGTGGAGTTGGGCGTCTTTAGCTGTTTTTGTCTGGGGGCTAGGCGGTCTAATTGCCACGACAGCTTTATCTGAAAGGCTTGCAGTTTTCGGTTGGCAAATTGCACATATTGGAACGATTCTTATTCCTGTTTTATTCTCGCATTTTGTTTTAATGTATTGCAATTTAAAAAAATCAGCATGGCTTTTTCTAATTTATAGTTTAGCGTGTCTCTTTCTTGTCTTTAATTTTTGTTTCCCAGAATCTTTTTTTGGGGGTGTAAGGTTTGTTTTTAATGAATTTTTTTACACCAATTGGACTGAGAAAAAGGGGGTGCTTTATGTAATAATGTATATCAGTTTTTATTGGATTCTGTTGCTGTATTCGTTCGCGCGCTTGTTAATATTCTTTTTCAAGTCTGCTGGGGTAAGACGAAATGCTGTGAAGTATTTGATTCTTGGGTCATGCATCGGTTTCTTGGGGGCGCACGGGAATTTTTTGACAATTTTTGTTGATGGTGTTTATCCGTATTCAAATTTTTTAATTGCTATTTACCCTGTTATTATCGGCTACGGCATCGTTCGCTACCGCCTCATGGACATCACCCTCGTCATCACCCGCACCGGGATATTTGTTGCTACATATTCCCTTATCCTTGGCATACCTTTTATTTTAGCCTTTGCGGGGCGGTCGTGGTTGACCAGCGTTCTGGGGGAGTCATGGTGGTTGGCGCCGTTGATTACTTCAACTGTCTTGGCAACTGTTGGGCCATTTATTTATCTTTACATTCAAAACCGGGCTGAAAGCAAGTTGTTTCATGAACGCCGTCGATATCAAAACACTTTGCGCCGCGCCTCTGCGGGTATGGGGCGGATCAAGGATTTGCGGCGGCTAACAAGTTTGATCGCGCATATTGTCACGCGTACTGTGCGACTCTCGCACAGTATGGTTTATTTATATAATAAAGAAGATAAACAGTATGGTTTGCGTGCGATTAAAAGCAATGAAGAGCTCGCAAACCAGCCGCCCAAAGTCATCGATGCCAAAACAGCACTTATTGATGAAATCAAAAAATATAGACGTCCTATTGTTACTGACGAGGTGAGCCAAAAAGCTCAAGATCGGAATGATGAAAAACTTAAAGAAGTTGACGCGCAATTAAAAGAATTATGTGCCGCAGTTATTATTCCAACGTTTGTGGATGAAAAGTTGGTTGGCGTGATTGTCTTGGGCCAAAAACTTTCAGGTAAGATGTTTACCGAAGATGATTTGGCGGTTTTTACTATCCTCGCTAACCAGGCCGCTCTTGCGATTGAGAATGCGTTTTTTTATGAGGACATGAAAGAAACGCATGAACAGCTTTTTAAAGCTGAAAAAATGGCTACGATCGGGACTATGGCTGACGGCCTTTCGCACCAGATCAACAATCGTTTTCATGCGCTGGGGTTTATTGCGGGGGACGTGCTTGATACGATTAAGATGAAGAAGAATGTTCCTGTCCCGGATGAAATTAAAGAAATGATGGTTGATATTGAACATGCTCTTCATCGTATTGAAGATAATGTTTCGCAGGGTGGTGACATTGTGCGTGGGCTTTTAAAATACACGCGTAAGGGGGAAGAAGGGTTTGCAGCCGTTGACTTAGATGCCCTGATCGACGCTGCACTTGAGATGACGCAGTTTAAGATCAAGCCGGGACAGCTAGCTATTATGCGCGAGTATAGTAGAGACCTTCCAAAGATTAAAGGAAATTTTACCCAGTTGCAGGAAGTGTTTTTTAATCTTGTTGATAATGCGTTTGACGCGATGATGCAAAGAAAAGAAGAACTTAAAGAGCCGGATTTCAAGGCGATTATTCGCATTGAAGCTGAAGCAACACCATCAGGTAAGATGAAGATTGTTTTGTCAGATACCGGCATGGGGATTAAAGAAGAAGATAAAGAAAAATTGTTTACCCCATTTTTTACGACCAAGTTGTCCAGCCGAAAAGGAACAGGGTTAGGGTTGTTTGTTATCCAACGTTTGATTGAAGAGAACCATGGCGGAAAAGTACAATACACGTCAGAACACATGAAAGGTACACAGGTGCGTATCACTTTGCCGGCATATTCTTGACGTGCAACGGTTGTGAATATGAGATTAAAATCAATATTTTTGTCATTCCGAGCAGGAGCGAGGAATCTTTTGTTTAGATCTCTCGCTATGCTCGAGATGACACCAAGGGAAAAATGGTAATTTAGACAGGCAAGATATAATTTATAACCTAACAGGAGCTAAAATATGTCTAAACTATTAATTGTCGACGATGAAATTGATATCAGGGAATTTGCTAAAAGGTTTTTTAAAAAGCGCGGCATTGACGTTTATACTGCAAGCGGCGGAGACGAAGCGCATGAAATTATTCAAGACCAGGAGTTTGATCTGATCCTTTTGGATATCCGCATGGATGAAAAGACAGGGGTTGAGCTGTTGCGCGAAATTCGCGAAAGCGGCAACAATGTGAAGGTCATTATGGTTTCAGGGATAGAAGAAGAAGATATGATTAAAGAAACCGAAGCTTTAGGCGTGCAAGGGTTCATTCACAAACCGCTGGTGTTAGACGAATTGGAAAAAATAGTGTTAGCAGAACTTAAGGCTTAGACTGGTGGCGTGCGACGGGCGATGTTCAACGTGCAACGTTTGTGAATATGAAATATAAAATCAATATTTTTGTCATTCCGAAGCGAAGCGAGGAATCTTAAAAAACAAGATTTCTCCCTTCGGTCGAAATGACAATTGATTAGTGTCTTTATCATGAAAACAAAACATAAAATAGATTACAAAAAAGAACTCGAAGCTGCCAGCCACGGAATGATTATGATTCATGACCCGAAGCTGTTGATTAAGCTTATTATCCGCATGATTGTCAGCAAGGTCCAGCTTCAGCATGGGGGCATGCTTCTTTATGATGATGTGCGCGACACCTATGTCCTTAAAATTACGCGCGGTCCTTCCGGTATCAAGATCCCTGAAGGGTTTACCCGGTTTGACCACGACAGCCCGGTCATTAGGCTCCTTCGCGAAAAAGAGTATCGGTTCTTAACGATCAACAAAAATGCTATCCTCGTCGAGGATCTTAACAAAATGCTCTGGCAAGAGAGTCTGATGAGCAACGGTAACGGACTTAAAGAACTGTTACATAAGTTTGGCGACCAGATGCAGATGATCAATGCAGCTGCTTGTGTGCCGGCATATTATAAAGATAAACTTCTGGCAGTGCTTCTTTTAGGTAGCAAGAGGGATGGAACACCGTTTAAGCAGGAAGAGCTTGATTTTTTTGCGGCCCTTGCGTCAGACGCGGCGATGGCGATCCGTAACGCTCAGCTTTTTGAAGACTTAAAGGCGGAATCACGCAAGAATCATGATTTGTTTATCCGTGCGACGATCGTGTTAGGATCCACGATTGAAGCTAAGGATAAGTATACGCATGGACATACTGAACGTGTGACCAATTATGCGACAGCAGTTGCGCGTCAGATGGTGGCAAACGGGACCGCGCAGTTTGATGAAGCATTTTTTGAAAATCTTTACCTCGCCGGAATCTTTCACGACATCGGAAAGATCGGTATCCCTGAAGCGATTTTGAATAAGCCTAGCAAATTGACAGATGAAGAGTTTGAAGTGATTAAGCAGCATCCGATTCATGGGGTTGAAATCTTGCGGCCGCTGTCAGAGTTGACCGAGAGTTTAGACGGGGTGTTGCATCATCATGAGCGGCATGATGGGGCAGGGTACCCGCATGGATTGAAAGGTGATGACGTGCCGATGGTTGCTTCGATTATCGCGGTAGCAGATACGTTTGACGCGATGATTACAGATAGGCCGTATCGACGGGCGAATAGCAAGAAAGACGCGATCGAAGAGATTAAGCGGTGTAGCGGCATGCAGTTTAATCCTATTCCTGCCGTTGCGATCGTGCAGTTGTTCGATGCGGGAAAACTTTGAGTAATTTTGATAAGTACGAAGTGGACGACATTGTCATAAATTTTTGTATATTAATTTATAGTATAGGAATTTCAAAGATTCCATACGAAATTCCTATACGGGCATAAAATAGTTGCGAGCAATCAGAACTATCAAGCGAGTTTATTTTCTCACATCTTTTTTTCGCGTAGTTTAGCGTAAAGTTTTGCGTTGTTTATTTTAAATCAAATTCCAGTATCACACTCGTCCCGACCTCAACCGTACTCTCAATCTTAATTTGCCCGCCGTGATCTTCCATGATCCCTTGCGTGACAGCCAGTCCTAATCCTGTGCCTTCGTCTTTTTTGGTGAAGAACGGGTCGAAGATGTTTTTTAGGTCTTTTTTGTTGATGCCTACGCCAGTATCTCTAACGCAGATGATTGCAGATTGTTTTTTAGACACAGATGATCGCTGATCTGTTTGGTGATCAGTGCCGGGGGCGATGATCTTAGCCCATTTGGTCTCGATTGTTAAGGTTCCGCCGGAGGGCATGGCGTCCAGGGCGTTCAGGATGATGTTTAAGACAGCTTGACGGATCAGGTTTGGGTCGACGTTTAAAATTAAATCTTCCGGTATAAAATTTTTGACCACTTCAACTCTGTTATGAATGAATTTACTGTTTAAAAAGTCTAGTGTATCGTTAAGTAGTTGGTGGATATTGGTTTTTTCAGGTTTGGGAGCGGCAGGTTTGGCAAAATCGTTAAGTTGTTCAACAAGGTTATTGATACGCCCGGCCTCATTGCCAACGATACGCGCAAATTTCCTTAAGAATTCCTTGTCATTAAGTTTATCCGGCAAAAATTCTGCGAACGTTGTGATAGCAGTTAAGGGGTTCTTGATTTCATGGCTAAGCCCACTGGCAAGAGTAGAAACAGCCTTAAACTTCTCCTTCTCAGCCACCTCCCGTCGTAACATCAAATTCTCCGCAGCAATTTCAGAGGGGGATCTTTTGAAAAAATATTTGTCAACTAAGGCTTGAACCCGATTACGCAGAGGGAAGAATAATATCCCAATAAAAAATGCAGCAATAATGCTCGTTAGTGTTGAATGATAGTTGAAATGGCCTTGAAGTATTTTTTCGAATCCCAGAACTAATGATAAATATATTGAGGATATTAAAATCAGCAAGGCAGTGTAGATGATTCCTTTTTTGAAAACAAAATGAATGTCAAGCAATTGATGTTTGAGGATGGCATAGGTAACAAGCATTGAATGTATGGGAACAAGGAAGTTGCCATATGGGTATATTTTAATCCCAAGCCCTGGAAGAAAGTTGTTAGCTCCACCTACAAAACCGATAATGGCAAAGATAAGTGCGGAAATTTGTCTTTTTTCTTTTGGGTAGCATTTTTTGTAATATGCAAGCAATTTGAGGTGGGCGGTTGAAGCAATGATACCCCAGGCAATACATGAATAAATATATAGGGAAGATCCTGTCATCCAATAAATGGAATTTAAAAGGTAGTAATTGCCAGGAATCATTTTATCGATTGCCAGCATGAATAGAAAATATATGGCTTGAGAATAGATCAATATCATTTCCAGGAGAGCTTTTCGTCTAGTCATTAAAATTACTGCATGATAGAGAAATACGGGGATAAGAGTTACACTCGCATAAGCAAATTTCCATAGGTTGATGGATATGTCAGGATTTGTATTGATGCCGTTGAGAAATGCTCCGAGTCCCCAACAAAAAACAGCGAGAATGTGAAGAGAGAAGATGCGAGCAACTTTTGTCTTCCCCTTAGTTAGAATAAATAGAAATAGGGGGAAGTATGTGACAATAATTAGTAGTCCGGATATCGCAAATGGATTTAGGTTAAACATTGATTAGTCCTTTTTGCATACAACTTTTGCGTTCAGCGTTACGTAGCACGTAGTCCGCCAGCGCCAAAATCTGTACTCATCTGCATTTTTTCGCGTTATTTAGCGCGCATTTTCAGTCAAATTTTTCCTCACCGTCGCCAATATTTCATCAGACTTAAACGGTTTAACAATATACCCTGCAGCACCCAGCCGTACGGCTTCATTCGCTGTTTCTACAGATTTATATCCGGTGATGATAATGACTTTAAGGTCGGGATACTTGGTTTTAATCTCTTCAAGAACATGCAGGCCGTTATCGTTAGGCATTTTGATGTCTAAAAGAACGATACCGATGTTTTGATGGTTGTTGGCCAGACAGTCAAGCCCTTGTTCTCCGTCATTGGTCAGAATCATCGGAAACTCGTCAGCCAGGATGAGTTTAAGTGATTCTCTGATACCTTCTTCGTCGTCGATTACTAAGACCTGCTTTTTGGGCGAAATGTTAGAATTGTTACTAGAAGTTGAATTGGTGGACATGGGTTACCCTCCTGTTTGACGCAGATGAGCGCTGATGGTTTTTGGTGTATTTATGTTTTATTTTTCATATTGTTAAATCGCGAAACTACGCCAAACTTTACGCAAAACTACGCGAAAGATTGTGCAGGAGTTCGCGCGGTGTCATAAACTCGTCTTTGAAATTCAACTCCATCGGGCTTGCCAAAATTGACCAGGTAGCCTAACTTATAATCAGAGACTTTTAGATAATGCCAAAATTGATGCGAATCGTTTTTTGTGATTATTGGTTTGCTTTTAATTTCAATTAATACAAGTTCGTTTACTATGATATCTGGAACATAAAATCCAACAAGGGTTCCTTTGTATTCGATTTTTATACGTTTTTCGCTTTCAATTTTTAAATTGAGTTGTTTAAGCTCTTTGACTAAAGCCTTATGATAAATAGCTTCTTTATGTGCATCTCGAAATG
Source organism: Candidatus Omnitrophota bacterium (assembly GCA_023143685.1). Taxonomy (GTDB): domain Bacteria; phylum Omnitrophota; class Gorgyraeia; order Zapsychrales; family JANLHA01; genus JAGLHE01. The sequence continues at coordinate 12,991 of JAGLHE010000055.1, read as the reverse complement.
ATTTGTAAATTTCAAAAAAAGCGCCTTGTATTTTGTATGATAAGTCTTTGTATATTAATTTGGTCATATTTTTATTTTTTTGCGTAGTTTAGCGTAAAGTTTTGCGTTGTTTCGCGTTTTATAGTTCCACCGGTGTTGTCACCGATATCAGTCTTGTTGTTACTTCCCCGCTGTTTTCAAACCGATGCTTGACTGAGGCGTCAAAATAAAGGGTTTGGTTTGGGCAAAGGGGATACGCCTGTTCACCTACATGTACGGTTATGTTTCCTTCGAGAACAAACAAGAATTTTTCAGAGCGGGGCCGGTTTTGTTCCGGGTTTGTTACTCCGCCCGGCTCAACGCGCAAGACAATCGGCATCATTCTTTTGGAAAAAATTTGTGTTGTTAAAATCTCGTACGACGCTTTATCGTTATACAAAAAGCTTTCAGCTGATTCCGGCTCTCTTTCTGTGGTGTCAGGTTCTTTGTCATCGAGCTTAAGGTCTTTGTAAAGGTCTATGATTTCGAGGCCCAGGGTTCTGGCAATCGCCATGTGCGAATCAAGGGTGCCGGTCATCTTGCCGTTCTCAATACGTGAGAGTGTGGCGATTTGCACACCGCTTTTGTTGGAGAGTTCGGTTAAGGTCATTCCGCGTTCTTTGCGGAGGATGTTGATTTTGGTTCCGATTTTCATTTTGGGGTATCCTTTTTTGGTCCGTTCAACGTGCTGCGCGTGCAACGTAACGTCGCACTAATAAAATAAGTTTACCATATTTTGATAAAAAATCAATATCAGTTTGATTTCAGCTTAAATTTGTTGATATTTTTGTTAAGGCGTGCAATGTTCAACGTTACGTAGCCCGGTACACTTACTTTTTTATTTTATAAATATGAGTTGCCAGCCCAAAGAAACTTTCTGCGGTTTCCATGACTGTTTCAGAAAGGGTAGGGTGGGGGTGGATGCTTGATTTTAGGTCAGCAGCACAAGCGCCCATTTCAATGGCGAGTACACCCTCTGCGATCATCTCGCCTGCGCTAACACCAACAATTGCCATGCCTAAAAGTTTTTCGGTTTTAGGGTCAATGATAAGTTTAGTCAAACCTTCTGCACGGTTAAGTGTAATCGCGCGACCGGATGCTGCCCAGGGAAATTTTTCAACCTTAACGTCTAGGCCTTGCTCTTTGGCTTGAGTGCCGGTCAAACCGCAAACCGCGATTTCAGGGTCAGTAAAAACAACCGCTGGAATCGTCTTTGGTTCAAACACCGCGTCTTTACCCATAATTGATTCAATTGCAACACGTCCTTCATGTGAAGCTTTGTGCGCGAGCATTGGGTTGCCAACCACATCACCGATCGCGTAAATTCTGGAATCTGTTGTTTGACGGTTTGGCGTGACTGTAACAAATCCACGGTCGTTCAGCTTGACTGAAGTGTTTTGAAGCCCGAGGCTGCCTGTGTTGGGACTGCGGCCAACAGCGACGAGAATCTTGTCGTATGTAGTGGTTTCTGTTTGGCCTTTTTTGTCTTCAAAGGTTACGCTTAACCCGTCCGCGGTTTCTGTAACGTTTGTAACTTTGGTGTTTAATTTAACGTCAGCGAATTGGGATTTGATGCGTTTTGTTAAGACGTGGACAAGGTCACGGTCAACACCCGGAAGAAGGGTCGGCATCATTTCAACCACAGAAACCTCACTGCCTAAAGCGTTGTATGCCGTGCCGAGTTCAAGCCCGATGTATCCACCGCCAAGAACTAATAGTTTGCCCGGGATGTCGTCTAATTTTAACGCATCTGTTGAATCCATAACATGCAAAGATTGCGGTAAAAACGGGAGCGTTGCAGGGGATGAACCGGTCGCGATAATAGCATTGTCAAATGTAATGGCCTGTTCTGTGCCGTCGATTCTTTTAATAATAACAGTTGATGAATCTGAGAATGAAGCCCGGCCTTGGATAAAATTAATTTTGCGTTGTTTGGATAAAATGCCTAACCCGTTAGTGAGTTTGGTGACAACCCCGTTTTTCCATTCACGTATTTTGGAAAGGTCAATGCTGGGAGTGCCAAAATCAATTCCAATTTCGTTAGCTTCTTTGGCGTCGGTAAGGACTTTTGCAGCGTGAAGAAGAGCCTTTGACGGGATGCATCCTTTAAAAAGGCATACCCCGCCGGGGTTTGGTTGTGTGTCAACAAGGGTAACGTTAAGGCCAAGGTCAGCTGCTAAAAAAGCAGCCGGATACCCGCCAGGCCCTGCCCCGATAACTAGAAGTTGAGTGTTGGTCATTTCGTTCGACGTGCTACGTTCAACGAACAACGTTACGTAGCACGTTGCTCGCAAAATTTAATGCCGAAGGAGAGACTCGAACTCTCATGAGTTGCCCCACACGCACCTGAAGCGTGCGCGTCTACCAATTCCGCCACTTCGGCAAATTTATCTAAATAAAAATCAAAAAGCAAAGGTAGTCTGCCTCGTGTCGGGATCAAGACATCTCCAGATAGATATAGGTAGTCTCGGTTCCGCCACTTCGGCATATTATTTTAAAATTAAAAGATTCCTCACATTCGTTCGGAATGACAAATGTTCATGTCGTTCTGATATCTTTTTTTGTCATTTCGAACGAATGTGAGGAATCTTGATAAGTATATCGACAATGAAGAGGGATGTCAAATGTGGATTTTTAGGAATTTGTTGGTATAATATCTGTTATTGTCATTGCGAGGAGGCGACAAAACTATCAAGCCGACGCGGCAATCTGTTATTATGGAAAAATAAAGACGCTGTTTTTTATGGAGCATGTGAACTAGTGGAGAAGCAATACTACATTTACATTACAACTAATCGTAATAACACAGTGCTATACGTTGGCGTTACCAATGATTTACAGAGACGCGTTTACGAACATAAGGAAAAACTCACTGAAGGTTTCACAAAAAAGTACAATGTGAACAGGCTTGTTTATTACGAGGTTTTTGAGGATATTGAAAATGCCATTATACGTGAAAAACAGATTAATGGTGGATCAAGGGCAAAGAAGATAAAATTGATTGAAAGTATTAATAAAGAATGGAAAGATTTATATCCAAATTTATGAGATTGCCGCGTCGGCTTGATAGTTTCGAAGCCTCCTCGCAATGACAATAGCGGATATAGAGGCTATAATTCGTTTAAACATGCTCATAAAATGGGACTAAAAAACCATGTCATCTAAAACAGTTGCAACTAATAAAAAAGCGTATCGAAATTTTCATCTTTCCCAAACCTGGGAATGCGGCATCGCATTGGCAGGTGGAGAGGTTAAATCTATTCGTGCGGGTGAGGTCAATTTTAAAGATAGTTTTGCCAGGATAGATGACGGCGAGGTTTTTCTTTATAGTTTGCATATTAACCCGTATCCGCAGGCGAGTTATATGAATGATGATCCGGACCGTGTGCGCAAATTGCTTTTGCATAAGAAGGAAATTAAGAAGATCAAGGCAGTGGTTGCTGAGAAGAATTTGACTTTGGTGCCGACGAAGATTTATTTTAACAGCCGTGGGTTGGTGAAATTGGAGATCGCCCTCGGAAAAGGAAAGAAACTTTTTGATAAAAGGGAAGACATCAAAAAACGAGATACCGACCGCGCGTTAAGGCGTGCCTTGCGCGCGCGGCAATAATTGTTGATAAAATTAACAATGGCATTTTAATCTCAGCCATAATAAAATAAAAATATGATTATTTACGAAGAAATTTTAGAATCTTTTCAAGAAAAGAAAGTGAAATATGTGCTGGTCGGGGGGATTGCCTTTAATCTTTTGGGCGGGTTAAGAAATACAGCTGATTTGGATATTCTTGTTGAGATGTCTGATGCTAATTTGCAAAAGGTTGTTGAAATTCTAAAAAAACACGGATATGGTGTTAAGCAGCCGGTTGACCCGACAGGCCTTGCACACAAAGAGACCAGAGAAGATTGGATTCAGAATAAACACATTAAGGCGTTTAATTTTTATAAGGAGGATGGCCTTAAAGAGGTTGATATTATTATTGAATCACCGGTTTCTTATCAGGATGCGCGTAAAGATGCTATACTTATTAAAATAGGAAGCATTCGGTTGCCGGTTATCTCTGTTGATAATTTGATTAAAATGAAGAAAAAGGCTGGCCGTGCTGTTGACAGGTTTGATATTGAAGAATTAAGGAAAATAAAGAGATTGAGGAAGAAAATATAATGTTTGAGTGGGAAAGTGAGAAAGATCGATTGCTTAAGGCGTTAAAAATGTCTCCGAGAAGGAAAATGGAATGGTTGCGAGAGATGAATGAATTTTCCGCGAAATATATGCCTTCTAAAAGCAGGAAAGTTCGTCAGAAGCTGCGTGAAGCGGAGGGTGTGCAACGGGCTACGTGCAACGTGCGACGAAAAAAGGTAGAAGTACGATGTATAAAGAAAACCCCGAACATTACACCTCGCACCTAGAACTTCGTACGTTAATTATTTAATATGGGGGTGATTGGTATCGACTTGAGATGAACGATCATAGGTGGCATGCCGAGGAAGCCTGGTTGGCCTCGTTAATAATCCGGGCAAAAAACAAATGCAGACTACAACGTAGTGGCAGAAGCTGAGGCTATTGTAGCCGAAGCAACACCAGTCTTTGCTTAAAATTTAAGCAAAGCCCTCTTGTCAGCCTCGCCTGTGGGTTGATAAGAGGCACTTAGCAGGCTAGCCATAGTCATGCCTTCGGGATTATGGCGAAATCAAGAAGGATAGTCTTGCCGGATTTTGTCTGTTGAAGCTGGCAGGATGAGATTAAAAAACAGACTAAGCATGTAGAGGCTTATGTGATGCATCACAAGGACCCGGGTTCGACCCCCGGCACCTCCACTTGATACCATGGCAGTTTTAATTCTACCCTTTAATTTTATTCTTCTTTTCTTCGTGTTTTATAAGACGTTGCGTGGAAGCTCACGTCGGGAATGTTTTCTGCTCGCGGCGACCACTTGGGGTGTTTTGATGGTTGCCGGTACAGAACTCCTGAGCCTTTTCAGCTTGCTGCGGTTTGAATATCTTTTGAGTTTTTGGCTGGTTGTTGCAGGGGTGTCAGCATTTATTCTTTCTCGGTTTTGGGCGGGCAGGGTAATAGCCTCGCGCATCGACTTTTTGTCATTAAACCGAAAAAGTTTTGAACAAAAAGGACTCTTTCCTTTAGATCTTATTTGGTTGTTCTTTATCGGATTTATTATTCTCCTCGTCGGAATAACTGCTATTGTTGCCCCGCCTAACACCTGGGATTCTTTGACCTACCATATGCCGAAAGTCGCCCACTGGATCCAAAATCATACTGTCCAACATTACCCGACAAACATTGACCGTCAAATTGTTTTTCAGCCGGGTGCGGAATTTGTCATTACGCATTTTCAGATCTTAAGCAAGAGTGACCGTTTCGCGAATATGATCCAGTGGTTCAGTATGTTGGGTGGTATTCTGGGAGTTTCCTTTATTGCCAAACAATTGGGGGCAAAGACCCGGGCGCAGATTGTGACAGCCTTGTTTGCCGCGACAATTCCGATGGAGATTTTACAAGGATCAAGTACGCAGAACGATTGTACGGCTGCTTTTTGGCTTGTGAGTTGTGTGAGTTTTTTTGTCGCGTTTATGAAACAGCCGCGTTGGGTTTATGCGTTGGCATTTGGCGCGGGTTTGGGGATGGCATTGTTAACAAAAGGCACAGCTTATTTTTATGCGTTTCCTTTTTGCCTTTGGTTTTTGGCTTTTATCGTCGGGAAAAAACAAAAGTCGCTTTGGAAATACGCGGCGGTCATCGGAGTTGTTGTTCTTTTTGTCAACCTGGGCCATTACCTGCGCAATTATGATCTTCATGGAAGTCCGTTAGGAAAAGGCCCTGCGGTTGAAGACGCGGTTACGAAAAATATGAATTTGCCTTTATTTCTTTCAAATGTCTTGCGCAATGTCGGGATGAACCTTGGCACATCTTCAGACACGCTAAATTCTTTTTTCCATAACAGTGTTTATTGGATACATGATGTTGCCGGTGTTGATATCATAGATCCGCGTTCAACTTTTGCCGGCCTCAAATTTCATGTTTCAGTAACAACTCATGAAGATGGTGCCGGGCATTTTTGTCAGATCGTGGTCATTTTAATGTGCATAGGGCTTTTGTTTGTATCGCGGTGGACTAAAAGCCGGGATTTAATACGATATTTGTTGGCTGTGATTCTTGGGTTTTTGTTTTTTAACCTGATGGTTAAATGGCAGCCGTATGGTACACGGCTGCAGTTGCCTTTCTTTGTACTTATGGCTCCTTTTGTCGGCGAGGTTCTCTCGCGACAATTTAAAAAGAAAACAGTCGCGCTTGTTATTATTACAGGGATTTTGATTTCCACTTCCATGCCGTATGTTTTTCGCAATAATTCGCGTCGGTTGGTTTCCAGCAAAAGCACAATATTTGATACCCCGAGGGAAGAACAATATTTCTTTAATGAACGTTCCAGGATGCCCTATTTTGTTGAAGCGGTTAGTTATGTCAAGGCAACAGAATGTAAAGATGTCGGATTGTTACTGGGCGGTAATTCCTGGGAATATCCATTCTGGGTGCTTTTTGACGCGAATAATGATGAACAGTTTCGATTGGAGCATGTCAGTCCGGGTCAGCTATCTCCTAACCGGTATCCTTTAGGTTCATTTGATCCATGTGTAGTGTTGGGTATACATGCAAAGGGAGAGACTTTTGAGTTTCGGCCCGGGATTTTTTATGATAGAAAAAAAGATTTTTCATTGATTAATATATTCGAAAAGCGTCTATAGAAGACTGGTTTTTTGTTGGACACTTTTGTTGTAACGCATTAAAATAAAAAGAATTGCCACAAATGGTATTATTAAAACATACTAAAGGAAATGAATAATGAAAGAATTCATCAGGACTATAACGTGTGTTTTAATAATTGCATTTTACGCTGTTGGTGTTTCTTTTTCTGCGCAGACGATCAAGGCTGAGAAAGTAGGCTATCCCCCGGTTATTGACGGGATTGGTAATGATGAGGTTTGGCAGCAGGCACAAAGTATTGTAACATATGATAATGTCGCGGATATTGATTTAACACTAAAAGCCCTTTATACGGATAATCAAATATTCTTTTTAGTGGTTTTTCCCGATGCTGATGAGTCAAGAACACATAAAAGCTGGGTTTGGGACAAAATAAAAGAGATGTATATCTTAGGGCGTGACAGGGAAGATGTTTTTGTTTTGAAATGGAATATGGAATCTGAACATCGTGATTTAAGCATTTATGGTAAGGATCCTTATGCGGCAGATGTTTGGTTTTGGAAGGCTTGTCGGACAGATCCAAAAGGATATGCTGATGATAAAATTCAAACACTTGATTCTATAGAAACTCGTAACTCTTTAGGGTTAACAAGCAAGGCAGGTACGACGATGTATTTGTTGAGGACAGGAGATTCAGGAAAACCAGTGTATAAGACAGATTTGCAAGAAGCAGACTATGCCGATGATAAATTGCTTAGGTATAGTTTTTCGTTGCCGACAGGAAGTCGTGCAGATATTCAAGCTAAGGGAGTCTGGAAAGATGGGGCGTGGACAGTCGAGTTCGCACGTGCTTTAAATACCAGACAAGAAGATGATTTGCTTTTTGATGTTACTAGAAAATATCAGTTTGGAGTTTCTCGTTATGAGATTGCAGGGAGACAACCTAACCCTAAATCTGAACAACCACTTTATGGTAGTGGGGATGTCGGGGAAGAGTTGATCTTAACCTTTGAGGGGGCAGGGGAATAATATGTTGAAGCAAACAAGCTTTATGATAAGTTTATTCCTCTGTGGAATGATTTTATGCACAAACGCGCCGGCTCAAGAAAATTCTATTGTGAGATTTAAGAAATTTAAGCCAGGGGATGATTTTTCTATTGTTGTTGTTCCAGAGAAGAATATTTTTGAACAGAGAAGAAGATTTCAGCATATGGCAGAATACCTGTCTGACGAATTAAACCTCAATGTCCGTGTGAAGATTCTTCCTGATTATGGCGCGATCTGTGATAGTTTTTTGAGAGGTAAGGCGGATGCAGGATGTTTTGGCAGTTTTAGCTATGTCCTGACGCAAGCAAAAGCAGGTGTTATCCCGATAGCCCAACCGGTTTGGCGTGATGGCAGTTCATCTAGTAGTGGGTATATCTTTACGCATAAAGATAGTGGAATCAAGACGGTAGAAGACATGAAAGACACAAATTTGATATTAGTTCATAAAGCAAGCACAACAGGATATATTTTTCAATTAGCTTACTTTAAACAGCATGGCATTGAAAATATGGAAGAATACTTCTCTAATATTTATTTCGCGGGCAGCCATGATGCCAGTGCCTGGTCGGTGTATTTAAGAGAAGCAGAAGTGGGGGGGTGTAAAAATCATATTTTTAATGCTTTAATGGAAGAGGATCCGGACTTTAAGAAAGAGATTGTTATCTTGGCAGAGTCTCCGGACGTTCCATCCAATGGTTTAGCGGTAAGAAAGGATCTTGACCCTGAGTTAAAGAAACGTTTTAAAAAGGTGTTGCTTGATCTCGATAAAAGCCCAAGAGGGCGGGAAGTGTTAAAGAATCTTAAAGCCTTGAAATTTATCGAAACGCAACAAGAGGATTATGCCCCTTTATATGAGATGGTAGAAGAGTTGGAGATAGACCTTAAAACGTATGAGTATTAAGAAAAAGTAATGTAGGCTGAATATGAGGAGATGTCCATGGCCATGTCGTTTCGAGCGACGCGCTCTTTAGGGTTAGCGAGCCTGTTGTTTATAGTTATAGCTATAAGCCTTTTTTCTTATAGTGTTACGAAAAAAAATATAGATAGGCTGAGGCATATCGTTGATGTCGAAAATGTTAAATTAAGAAAATGGTATAACATGGTTGAGTTGTTGAGGGATAGCAAGGACCGGCTCTATGAATACCGGACAGGGAAGACAGAAGTTATATCTCCGGCGATTTTGCTTATCCAAAGGGCGTCTAAGGAGCTAAGCGCGATAAAAGAGATCACAGTGAAGGATAGAGAATTTGAGGTTATTCGGGATGTGGAGAGGCAACTGAGGATATTCAAGCAAGTTGTTTTTGGTTACCAGTATGAAGTTAGAGAAGGATTTCGTTCTGGAACTTCAACAATGGAAATGGAAACTGCTGTTTTAGAAGCAGCGGACAATATTGTGGGTTTAGGTGTTACAGCTGTTAACCATGTTTCTAAGCAGATTCAGGAAGGCTATGATGTTGTTTTTAAGGCGGCACGTGCGTCACAGAATGTGTTTGGCCTTATTTCTTTTGGGGCGGTTGCTCTTTTTGTTTTATTATCTTCGTTAATGAACAGGGCTTTGGCCAGTCCGATTCACAAATTGGTAGAAGGTACAAATAAATTAGCTGATGGGGATTTGGCGTATAGATTGGATATTGCGACAAAAGATGAAATCGGGCAACTTGCCAAGTCTTTTAATGAAATGGCTATAAATTTACAAAAAGCAGATAAGGATATTCGAGAAAAATCCAAACACCTTAAGATAGCCTTGGAAAAAGCACAGACGGCATCCCAAGTCAAAACTAGTTTTTTAACCAATATGTCTCATGAAATCCGTACCCCGATGAATTCTATCCTTGGTTTTGGTGATCTTTTGCGAAAAACCAGGTTGGATGCCAAGCAAAAGAAATATCTTGAAATGATTTCGATCAGCGGGAGTTTGCTTTTAGCGCTTATCGACGACATCCTGGATATCTCGAGGCTGGAATCCGGTAAGCTGAATTTAGAATCGATAAATTTCAACTTAGAGGATCTTATCCATGATGTATTTGGGGTCGTGGTTTCCCGTATGAAAGATAAGCCTTTTGATACGTACATTGATATTGATAGTGAGGTGCCAAAAGAAATTGTAGGTGATCCGACACGATTAAAACAAGTTTTGATTAATTTACTTGGGAATGCGGTTAAGTTTACTACTCAAGGACAGGTCGGCGTGCTCGTGCGTGTTGATAATAAGAGTGAGGATGGGGGGGAGTATGTGTTGCGGTTTTGTGTTAAAGATTCAGGGATCGGGATCTCTCCGGAAAAAAGAAAAATGATCTTTGAGGCGTTTAATCAGGCGGATGGATCAACAACAAGAAAGTTCGGAGGAGTCGGTTTGGGGTTAGCTATTTCCGCGGGGATCATTAATATGATGGGGGGTAGAATTTGGGTAGAATCCGAGGAGGGCGTTGGGAGCGAGTTTTTGTTTGTTGTCAAGTTGCGTAAGGGTAAATTTGTGGCATCGCAGGAAATGGATCAGGGTACGCGAGAAATATTAGAAAGAAAGAGAGTGTTTATCATTGATGATAATCAGATCGCAAGAAAGATTATCCGTCGATGTTGTGAGGTTATGGGCTTGAAAATTGTCGGAGAAGCGGATTCTCCTTATTCGGCGATGCAGAAGTTAGACAGGATTTTTGTAGATAACGAAAACTTTCCTGATTTGATTCTTTGTGATATTGTTATGGAAGGAATGGACGGCTACGAGCTTGCGCAAGAAATAAGAAAGCTTGAGAAATTTGATCGAACGAAATGTATTGCGATTACGGCTGATATAAAAGCAGAGGGATCGAGCGAGGCCCCGGGTGATGTTTTTGACGCGTATATTACAAAGCCGGTTATTATTAAAGAAATGATAAAAACTGTTGTGAGTGTTCTTTGTGTGGAGCAAGGGGAAGGGGGACAGGAGGTCAGCAAAGAAGTGGCGCGAAAGAGTCAGAGGTTTGAAGATATTAAAGTCCTGGTTGTTGAAGATAATCAGCTGAGCCGTGATTTGATTGAAGTTTATTTGTCTGTTTTGGGGTGTCAGGTTGAGTTTGCCTGGGATGGGGAAAAAGCGGTTGAGATGGTTAGAGAAAATCATTATGATATTTGTCTTATGGATTTGCAGATGCCTGTTATGGACGGTGAGGAGGCTGCAAAGATCATTCGCGCTGACGGTAATCAGGAATTACCGATTGTTGTGATTACGGCCAGGGTACTGGAAGAAGATCGGGAGAATTGTTTGAAAGCGGCGGGTGTGACTGATTATCTTTTCAAGCCGGTTAAAGAGAAAGAATTGGAGGAAGTGATTGTCCGGTATGCTTGTTCCGGAAACGGGTTTGGCGGTAAATGAGGGTTTAATAAGATAACATAAGGTTTATCTAATATATTCCATGTAATAAAAGAAAGGATTTCTATGAGCGTAGAAGAGAAGAAGATAAGCAAAATTAAAAAATTTTTCACTGATTTTTTTAAAAAAGTTGAAAAAAAGATAGTTGAAAAAGCTGATGAAAATAAAAATTGTTGCTCCTCTGATGACACGAAAGAAGGGGATTCATGCTGAGGTTGTTAGCTGATTTCCTGGTTTATTCTCTCCTTGGGCTTGACCCTGATTCTTCATTAGGCCATGTCCTTAATTTTTTTATCTATGATTTTGTGAAAATTATTTTATTGCTTTTTGTAATGATTGCTGTGATAGGGTTTTTGCGCAGTTATTTACCGCCGCAAAAAGTTAAACAATGGCTGCAAGGAAGAAAGTTTCTGGGCCATCTTTTTGCTGCTTTGTTTGGCGCGGTAACACCTTTTTGTTCATGTTCGTCTATTCCTGTTTTTTTGAGTTTTTTGAAAGCCGGGGTCTCGCTAGGGGTTACCTTCTCATTTCTCATCGCCTCTCCTTTGATTAATGAATACCTTGTGGTCTTGATGTTAGGTTTTTTTGGCTGGAAGATAACGTTTTTTTATGTTTTAAGCGGGGTTGTCATTGGCGTAAGTGTCGGGCTCATTTTGGACAATATGAAGATGGAGAATTTAATTGTTAGCGATTTGCGGGATGTTCAGGAGCAGGGAGACCCTGAAACGGCTCAAGGTCAAAAATTGTCAGACCGTTTTCATTTCGGCCTAAAAGAAGCGGTTTCGGTTGTTAAGAAAATATGGGTTTGGGTCTTTGTTGGTGTCGGTTTAGGTGCTGTAATTCATAATTATGTTCCGCAGGAAGTTGTTCAATCCATTATTAGTAAGACAGGGGTGTTTTCGGTTCCTTTAGCTGTTCTTTTGGGTGTTCCGATGTATGGAAGTTGTGCTGCTATTGTTCCGATTGCAGTTGTTTTGTTTAAGAAAGGGATCCCTCTTGGTACAGCATTAGCTTTTATGATGGCAACGGCAGCGTTGAGCCTTCCAGAGGCGATTATGTTAAGAAGGGCTATTCGTTTAAAATTAATTGCTATATTCTTCGGGATTACAACATTGGGTATTATTTTTATCGGATATCTTATTAATATGCTACAGGGATTTTTAGTATAATTTTCCAAAAAATGGTGAAAAAGCTGTGATTTTTTACAGTACAGTATAGACGATACATAACCTCCAGAATACCAATGTTTTACAAGATCCTCCCAAAAAGTTTCCGTGTAATGATGCTTTAAGAAATTATAGAAATTTTCATTTTTTTTGTTGGTAGCCCTTTTTAAATAATTATTTATATGGCATACTTTAAGGGAAGAAAAATGATTTTCTACATTTTCCGCTAAGGCGGACACTGTATTCTACTAAAAATAAGAATCAGAAGTATATACATTAAGGACAGGTCTGATGGAGAATAGACGTTTATTTGAGAGATTTCGAGTGGATGTGCCTGTGCGGTTTTCCGGGGTGATCCCAAAGACCGGACCGGAAATGTTCCTCACAAATGCTTCAGCTAACGGAGCGAGATTCTCAGGTTCAATTTTTGTCAAGGAAAATGACATAGTTATGTTGGAGGTCGATGTCCCTGACGGGCATGATCCGTTAATCCTTAATGGACGAATTGTTTGGTCACGAAAGAATAAATCGAATATGTATGATGTGGGTGTGGAATTTCATGATGTCCATTTTATGGCGATGCGGCGTATTTGTAAATCGGATATCAGTTTTTAATATCGGTTGTTTGCGATAAATTTATTATTTTTTTTGGCGGCTCATCTGAGCCGCCTTTTTTGTAGTATAGGAATTTCAAAG
>JAGLHE010000054.1 GCA_023143685.1 Candidatus Omnitrophota bacterium | reverse complement strand
GAACATAGAGACTAATAATCCGTTTCTTCAGAAACGTTGCAATACCGGCAACAACCCACGCACTCGTTCCTGCCCCGGTGATCATGAATGCCAGCATCGCACCGTCACTGGCGCCTCCCGCCATTAATGCTTTAATGAGCGGAATCGAAGATTCAGTGCTAACATATATAGGCAGGCCGATTAAGGCTGCTAAAGGGACTGCAAAAAAATTTTTGGCACTAAACAGAGCCACAATGATTGAGGTAGGCACAAAGAGGTTAATGAAGAAACCAATCGCCACGAAGATTGAATAAAAAAGTAATATCTTTTTTACACCTATATTCATCAAGGCTTGTGCTATTTCCCACCATTTAATTTTCTTTAAAAATCCTAAGAAAATATTTGTACCTATATTCTTCGTTGTTACCTGACCAAAAGCTGAGGTCAAAATAGGTTGGTTTATATTGTTACCGGTTGGTACAGCAAAACATAATTGTACATCACAACATACTTGTTCAGGAATTGGAGCCGCGTCAGCACAAGTACACGTTTGGATTTGCGGCTTTTTTGAAAAGCGCGCCTGGTTTTTCAAGAAATCCGTCTTTTTTTCGATTAGGTTGGTCAAATATCCGGAACCCAGACCGATAATGATTGAGGCTATTGTTAAAGCAATTGCAAACTTAAGATTGATAATACCGGTAAGCATTATAAAACCGTTGGGGCTCATCAACGGGGAAGAGGTTAGGAAAGCCATAATCGGTCCCCAGGGCAAAGTAGTGGTAAGCATCCCTATAATAACCGCCATTGTTCCGCAAGCGCAAAGCGGCGTAAATGCCCCTACAACTACACTTGCCAGGATCGAAACGTTGGTTTTTCGGAGCAATGCTTGTTTGAGTTTTTCCGGCTCGATATACACTGTCATAATTGCAACAATAAGTATGGCTAAACTCAGAGGGATCCAGTTGTGAATAAGGCTTCCGGTGACTTCCATCATCATTTCCGTTAATAATTTTTGCATGATTTTTCTCCTTCTATTAAACTATTTCTGATATGTATAACGAAGGAGTGGAAAAAAAGACGCAAAAAATTGAATAATTATTCTTTCGAATCTTCCCGACAACAGCAACAGGTAACGGGATGGTAGTCTAGGATTGTTCCAAAACGGTCGAAAACAAAATGACAGCAGCGCATCAGTGAGTCTTTAATCATTTTTCTTGCCCGCTGTACGCGGGATTTGACCCCGGAAACAGAGATTCCCAGTTTTTGAGAAGCTTCCTTGTAAGATAGGCTGCTGAATTCCACGAGAATTAAAGCTTTTGCATATTTTTCCGGAAGAGTATAAACCATTTCTTCAAGACCAGAAGCAATTTCACATGCGGCAGAATCGCATGATTCGTTTTTTGCAGAGTATTCCTCATGTAGCGGTAAGAGTATAGCTTTCTGTTTTCTATAGAAATCAATAACAGTATTATGGGCGATTTTGAAAACCCAACTCGAGATTTTTGAGTCTCCCTCTAACTTATCCAGGTGAAGATGGATTTTTATGAATACTTCCTGCAGGATATCATCGATATGAGAAGGGTTTGAGACTCTGCGGGAAATAAAGGTCCGTATTTTCCCGCTGAAATCTTCCCAGATTTGGTCAAAATTATATTTCATGTTTTTAACCTCTATTGTATAAAATCTATGATATCATATTCCTATTGAATTAATCACTCTTGCCCACTTAGAAATTGTCAAGGGGACGGTTCTTTGTCACACTTCAAGATTATAAATTTACCTTATTGAATCACCAACAGCGGTTAAAAGAATTAGTCTTTTACAATTTTTCTACACCTCAATACTAATACGACAAAAGATTTAAAAAATCCTTCTTTTTTAAAAAAATAATTGCGAGTTAAGATTGCCGCGCTTTCTTCAAAAACTCGCAATGACAGAGGGATTAAAACTAACAATATTTACTTATAAATGGGGAAAGTGTGTAAAACCTGTGGGAAAATAGCTCCTTGAAAGCCTTGTATAACAAGGGTTTTAGCGAATAACTATTTTAAGTACCTTTATTCGCATAATTTTTAAAAATAGGTACT
>JAGLHE010000053.1 GCA_023143685.1 Candidatus Omnitrophota bacterium | reverse complement strand
CCCATGGCAACCCACAATCCCGCGCGCCTGTTAAGGAAAACAAACAATGTAATAAGAATTAATATAAATCCTATCGTCCCGTTTAAAGCTATTAAAGATAACCTGTTTTTAATATCAATGGCCTCGTCGTCCAGAAGAACCAGCTTGATAGGAGTACCTTTAAGGTTGTTCTCTTTAAAATTTTTGACAACTTCATTAACACTTTCAAGGGCCTCGATAATTCCGTAAGAACTGTTTTTGACAACATTTAAATTGACCGCCTGCTTGCCGTTCACTTTACGGATCTCTTTGTTTTTTTCAAAACCTTCAATAATATCGGCAACTTCTCCTAAACGGATAACCTGCCCTTCAAATCCTCCCTGGATAATTAAATCTTTCAACTCTTCTGTTGTATCTAATTCGGAAATGAGAGTTACCTGCGGCTCTGCTCTTGTTTCAATAGTTCCAGCGGGTTTTCTAACATGATTATCCTTGATCTCCCTCATGACAGCATTAAAGGGAATTTCATATTTAAGAAGTTTTTGCGGATGGACTTTTATTTGAATTTCTTCCTGGAGATAACCACGCCTGCTGACGCTATTTACTTGGGAGAGATTAAGAAGTTGATTCTCAAGGGCGAAAGCATATTTCTGCAGTTGTCGCCTCTGTTCGATATCCAGAAGGTGAACATTTTCATTATAAAGGGCAATGTCAATGATAGCTTTTTTGCTTGTTTTGAAAACCCTTATGTTGGGGTCATCAACGATTTCATCCGGCAGATCAACATCCAAAACGGTGTTTCTTATCTCTATAACAGCCTCGTCTATATCAGGATAATTCTGCTCTATCTCAATATTAACACTAGACTGCCCCACACTCGTTGTACTGGTTACTTTATAAACACCATCAAGCCCCCGGACAGCTTCTTCTATGGGTTTGGTAACAAAATACTCAACATCTTCCGCCGGAGCCCCTTGATACCTGACAGAAACACTGACTCTGTCAAATGTGATATCCGGCAGTTCTTCCTTGCTGGTATTATTCCAGGCAAATACACCTCCGACAAGAATTGCAATAAAAACAAGATTTGTGAGAATATGTCTTTGGGCGAAGTACGCTATAATTTTTTCAAGCATATTTTAATCGGATTTTTTAGAGTGATAAAAATACTTATTTAACATCAAGCTGCTATTTTAGCCTCAATTAACGCAAAAAATTCACTATAGAAATCTTTATCATTAATTATGATTTCACCTTCCTGAACTTTTGTAGCTTGTTTTCCACCACCCCCGGGCAAAGGGATCAAAAACATAAAAAATCGCGTCCTGTCGGCAACATAGAGCTTTTCTGTAGTTTGAACCGCATTCAAGAACACAGAAGAACCAATTTCTCCGTCGAGGATAATTTTGGCTTGAAGAGCAACAACAATATTACGTTTTCCTTTTTGAAAAATCTTTTTTGCTACAATCATTCCATTCTCTTTATCTTCACTATCAACAATAAACCCTTTTGAATAGAATGTTTTTAAAATAATATTAAAAAGATCGGGTGAGGCAACTTGGTATTCCCGTGAATTATAAGACGTGTCTTCCTTAAAAACTTCGGAGTACATTTTTGTTGTTCCACAACCAACAAAAGAAAAAGACATCAACAGAAGAAAAATAATTAATTTTTGCATGGTTCCCTCTTTAGTTAATGTTTCGTTAATGGGGCAGGCTCCCCGGCCCTAATTTACACCAAACTCTTTAACGCATCACACACAAATTCGATCTTATCCTTTGTAATATGCGGATACATGGGAAGTGATAAAGTTTCGTTTGCGATCTGCTCAGACACAGGAAAATCGCCTTTTTTATATCCGGCATCTTTATAGGCTTCCTGCAAATGCAGAGGAATCGGATAATGAATAAGGACACCAACCCCTTTATCTTTCATCTGATCACAGATCCTGTCTCTTTCTTTTAAACGCACGGCATACGTTTGAAACACATGAGTCCGGTTATCTTTAATCAAAGGTATCTTAACGCCCTTTATCCCTGCTAAAAGTTCATTATAATAAGCGGCATTATCCGCGCGCATTTGGTTCCATTCATCCAAATATTTCAATTTTGCCGCTAAAACTACGGCCTGGACTGTATCCAAGCGGGAATTATACCCTTTAACCTTATGGTCATAACGCCCTTTTCGGCCATAATCACGCAACATCTGTATCTTTTCTGCAATTTCTTCATCATCGGTCACCACAATCCCGCCATCCCCAAACGCGCCCAAGCTTTTTGTCGGATAAAAACTAAAACACCCTATATCCCCTAAAGAGCCTATTCTCTGTCCTTCATACCGCGCGCCATGCGCCTGGCAGGCATCTTCCACAACTTTGATATTATGTTCTTTGGCGATTTCACAAATCTCTTTCATATTCGCGGCCTGGCCGTAAATATGCACAGGGATAACAGCTTTGGTTTTAGGCGTGATCGCCTTTTTAAATGACTCCGAGTCTATATTATATGTTTCTTGCTCAACGTCCACAAAAACAGGCGTTGCCCCTGTATACGAAACACACAAAGCGGTTGCAATAAACGTAAAAGACGGCAAAATAATTTCATCCCCGACACCCACATCTAACGCGGCCAACGCAAGGTAAAGAGCATCGGTACCGGAATTAACGCCAACCCCGTTGCGGCATTCACAGTATTGGGCAAAAGAGTTTTCAAAATCCTTAACATCCGGCCCCATAATAAAACTGCCGGTTTCAAAGACACGCTTAAGGCCGATATCAACCTCGTCTTTAATTGTGGTGTATTGCTCGCTGAAATCTAAAAAATTTACTTGCATCATAAAACCCTTTCTTATATTAAAATTTTATTCTATCCAAAACAGCATCTACTGTTATATCTTTTAAACACCGGATATGATCACACTGGGCTCGTCGAAACTGCCGATAACAGGGCCGGCATGCCACATCCGCGGTGACCACAACATGCCCCTCTTCAGGATACGGGCCATAAACATTTTCATCCACCGGGCCAATCAGAGATACGGTTTTAGCCCCTGCCGCAACCGCCATATGTAACGGCCCGCCGTCATTCACAATAACCCGTTTACATTTAGCCAATAATGCTAAATATTGCCCAACCGTAGTCTTTCCAATTAACGAAACAACCCTTTGCTGCATAGCCTGAACCATGCGCTGGCCAATCTCTTCTTCACTTAAATCACCCAACAGTATAATCTTTGCGTGAAATTTTTCAATAACTTTATCTGCCAGCCGGGCATGCTGTTGTGGCGGCCACCGGCGATACGCGACATCTTTGCCCCAACTCACTCCCCCGCCAGGCACCATGGCAACCAAAAGATCATCTGATTTAATTTGATGTTTACCCAGCACATCCTCTGCCCATTGCCGGTCTTGCGGGGCAATACCAACCTCCATCTGCCGATGTATTTTCTTAGCACCTAACGGTTCCAGCAACCCTAAATAATGCTCAACAACATGTTTGTTTTCATAACCGTCTATATTGACCTTATGCGTAAGAAACGGGCTGCGGTTTTTATAATTAAACCCTATCCGCGTCTTAATCCCTAACGCCCACATTAAAAAGCTGGCATATTTGTTTAAGGAAAGGTCAATGACGACGTCGAATTTTTCTTTTTTAATATCAGAAAGATCCTGAACCGCTTTTTGAATACTTTGTTTTTTGGAAGTTTTATATAGCGCGCGAAAATCATCTTTTTCATAAATGAAAAGTTTATCTACACACGGATTGTCTTTTAAAACATCGTACGCGCGCTTATTACAAACAAAGCCGACAAAACTTTCAGGAAAGCTTTCTTTAATACTACGGATCAACGGCGTGGAAAACAGGACGTCTCCTATACCGAAAATATTGATGATAAGGATTTTTTTAAAAAACATAGCTGACATCTGGTATC
>JAGLHE010000052.1 GCA_023143685.1 Candidatus Omnitrophota bacterium | reverse complement strand
TCTCAACAATATCTTTTACTTGCTGAGAGCAGTCCTTACGGCAAACCAATAACGCATCCTCAGTGTCCACAACAACAACATCTTCAAGGCCGATTGCCGCGACTAACCGCTTATCTGAATGGACAAATATATTCCGGCATTCTTTTTGAAGAACATCGCCTTTTAAAATATTTCCTTCCCGGCCTTTCTTCGCAACATCCACAAGAGATTCCCAGCTGCCTAAATCTGACCAGCCGATATCCCCTGCCGGAACCGTTACCACATCTTTTGCTTTCTCTAAAATCCCGTAATCCACAGAAATGCCCGGCAGCTTATGCCAAATCTTTTTAATAGCAGCCTGGCTGGTTTTTACGCTAAGATTTCTATAAACCGACGGTAAATGCTGTTTAAATTCTTCTAAAACCACATCACACCGCCAGATAAACATCCCGCTATTCCACAAATATTTCATGGACCGCAAAAACTGTTCAGCTTTTTTACGGTCAGGCTTTTCTGTAAACTGAGTAACTTTATAAATCTTTTGTTGTCCTCTTCCTGTGGGCTGAACTTTTACATATCCATACCCTGTCTCAGCCCGGGTCGGAACAATGCCTAATGTTACAAGGTGTTTGTTCTGAGCCAGATCAACACCCTTTTTAATTTGTTTTAAAAAGGCTTTCGGATGCAGGATTAAATGGTCAGACGGCAAGACCAGCATAACAGCTTTCTCATCCTGCTTATAAATATGACTCGCGGCCCAACAGATAGCGGGTGCTGTATTTTTGCCTTGCGGCTCCAATAAAATATTTTTCTTAGGGACACGAAATGACGCGCACTGTTTTTGTACCTGCGTTTGATACACTGCATTGGTAACAATATAAATGTTATCACTCAAGACTTGTGGGCAGATGCGCGCGATGGTTTGCTGCAACAATGTTTGTTCGCCGGCGATATGAAGAAACTGTTTCGGTTTCTTCTTGCGGCTTAACGGCCAAAACCGTGTGCCTGATCCACCAGCAAGAATAACAGCGTAAATATGTGATTTATTCATAAAAACAGTCTTTCCTGAAAATTTATTACTATTCAGAGGCAGCGGCCTGCCCCAGCAAATCCGGATTAAAATATTAATAATTATATTATAAAAATGGCAAAACAGGTGATTTTTAATGAATAATTACGAAAAGAGTAATGAGGGCAATCCTTAACCCGGAAAATGCGCTTTCCGGGTAAGTGAGGATAGTCGAATGGCACTATGCCGACAAATGATTATGTCGCATTTAAATTTTCTGGAAATCCCGGATCCCTCTCATAAAATAAGTTCGCTTGATACTTTTGCTTGCTCACAACTATTTTATGGCCGTGTAGAAATTTCATACGGGGTCTTTGAAATTCCGATACCAGGACATTACGGCTACGATACCTTTACTTTCTTCTTTTTTTCCTTCTTCTCCAAATTCTTTCCATATTGCTTCATCCACTCTTCGACAGCCCTGTCAAAGCCAATATCACAGCCTGCTTTTTCACTTTCAATCCACTTGTATCTGTCAATTTCGTTCCTGGTTTGCTCATCCAGCAAAATTTTTTGAGCAGATGCCTTTCGATACATCTTTCCCTCCTTGGTAACAGGGGCGTTTTAATTTTCCCCATATTTATGCGTCTCTGAGTTTTTATAATTATACAACTTTTAAATTATGTCTATTAGAGGTTATACCCAAAAACCCTACGTAAAAATCACACACTTACCTCCCTCGTCCCCGACGGACAAACAGACATAAAATCACTTGATGAATAATTACAGAGAAAACTTCGAATGTTCTGAGGGTATGTACGTAGCTATCATCCAAGAAAGTTCGCCTTTTAATTTTGCAAGCTCACATCTTCTTTAGCTGACGTGTAGAAAAGTATGGTTGTCTGTTTTATACTTTTCTATACTGGAACAAAGACAATCACAAAGGAACTCCTTCGGGACACGCCTAGAGCTGATCCATTGCCCAACGATAAAATCTCTCAACCTGTTTAATCATATCCAAGGCATCGCTTTTTAAAAATTCTCTATTTTCATAGGCTATAACATTCTTCTTGGCTATCACACGCTTAGCTGTTTGGCTCTTTTTAACCACATCCGTTATTCTATTTCCAATTGAGGATGTCAATAAATCTATTACTGCCATATGGTTGTCTTCTGACGAACGTATGCCGGAATATTTAACCAATATCGCATCTATTAACGAAATAATTGCATGAACACCATTTAAGCCGACAGCATTCCAATTCTCCACCTTCTCAGCTTGATACATCGTCTGATAAAACTCCTTAGCTTTATTGCAATATACACCATACTCAGATTTCCCTGCAGGCCTTGTTTTATAGTGTCTTGCCGAACTCATGCCAATATCCTTTCAATCGGTTCCCCATAGATTAATCGGTTATTCTCCAAAATAGCATTAATAATAGCCTGTTTTTTTACATATTTTCTTTTTATTTCGATCTTTGTCAATATATATGGTGAAATTGCAACGCTAAACTTTTTTGCCATATCAACGCTTAGTGTATCCATCGCTTTATCTATCTTTTCTTTTACGATTTTATTCTCAACAACAATCACCAGATCAATATCACTTTTTGATGTTTCTGCACCTCTGGCAACACTTCCAAATATCGCCATAGATATAATTCCCCTTTTCTGTTTAGCTAAATACCGTATGATAAGAGAAATCATATCCTGGTATAACGATCTCTCTTTTTCAAATAATGGGCCCAAAAGTTCTTTAACAATATAATTTTCTTCCTTTATTTTATATAATATTGCATTACCTTTCTTCCTCGCACCAATCAATCCTTCGGACATCATCTCCCGCAAAGCCTTGTGTGTTGATGAAACACTCATACCTATGGCTCTTGCAATCGCTCTTCCAGTATGTTCATCCTTCTCAACAAAAAGAAATCTTAATATTTTTATTTTTGATCCTTGTCTTAATATTTCATCCAACTTGTCGTGAATTATCATAAAACCAGATCTCCCGATAGTTCATATTGCCAAACAACTGTTCGTTATAAAGGACATTTGTTCTCTTCATCGAACATAGTATATACCACACATCATCCTCGGTCAAGTAAAAGCGATATATTAGCCAGACGGCAGTCTTCCTCAGCCCCGCAATCCTTAAGCGGTTTCTAGTGGCCTGACAAATTAATGTATACTTACTATTATAAATTATTATTAATTAAGCGATAATTATTTTACAGCTATCTTTTAAAAAAAATTCCGCCTGACTCTGCGAGGCCTGCATGATACACTATGCAGGAACAAATACACCTTTAACATAAGGATCCAATCAGCATGAAAATCGCACTTGTTTATCCCCCATGTGGTGAAACTAATCTTAAAGGCGGCTATCCTTTAGGGATTGCTTATTTATCCGCTTATTTAAAACAGTCACATGAGGTGGACATCTACAATTATAACGGCCAAGAAGACAAAGCCAGCATCAAGGCCTTTTTCTCGGCAGTCAAAACCACCCAGCCGGATATGGTGGCCATATCTTTTAATTCTTTTAACCGCGGGCAGGCATACACTATTCTAAAAAAGATCAAGAAAATCAACAAAAATATCATCGTGGTCTTAGGGGGAGTGCATCCTTCGACAACGCATCAGCAACTTTTTAAGTATTTTTATAAAAAAATTGATTTTATCATTCAATCCGAGGGGGAAATGCCCTTACAAAAACTGTGCCATGCCCTTAAGAACAACGAAGATTATTCCAACATCAGCGGCCTTGTGTATAAAGACGGTAAAGGCGGTATCTTCGCAAACCCGGTCACAGAAATCATCCAAAACTTGGACGAGATGCTGCTGCCAGACTACTCATACGTTGCGGATGAGATTAAAAAATGGGGATTAGCGTATCTCATTACCTCACGCGGATGCCCTGCCAATTGCACCTTTTGTTCAACCTCTTCTTTTTGGGGACAAAAGGTCCGTCTCCTGTCTCCTGAACGGGTCGGGCAAGAGGTGGAATATGTAAAGAGCCTCGGGGCCAGGCGTCTCTTATTTCATGATGACACGTTTAACCTCGGGATAAGCCGGACGTTAAAGATTGCGGAAATTCTAAAAAAATTTGATATCGAATATGCTGTTAGCTGCAGGGTCAAACCTGTTACAGATGAAATGATTGGAAAACTGGTTGAATCCGGTTGCCGGCATATCGCCTTTGGGGTAGAGACTTTAGCAGATGCAACCATGACACAAATAAACAAAAATATTTCTAAAGAAGACGTCAAACATGCTTTTGATATTTGCGCTAACTACACAGACAAGCTGACAACATCCGCTTTTTGCTGCGTAGGCCTTCCTGGCGAGTCAGAAGAAACTATTGATGAAACTGTTGAATACTTAAACAAAAACATCCGTTCTACCCACGGTCCGTCTGCCTCAATGCTCTACATTTTGCCCGGGACACAGGTACATGACAATTTAGTCAAGGAAGGCCGATTCAAGGAATCCACCTGGGTCAAATCAAATTCAGTTTACTACACACCAGAATACCCCATCAAGACGCTCAACCGCTGGCGCAAGAAAATCAACCGCAGCGGGATCCGCATTCCGTTCACCGCCCAACCTTTTTGGGATGATGTGGTGGAAACAAAAAAAGAAGATGAATCCATCTGGAAAAAAACCATCAACAAATGGCGCAAGAAGATTAAAAGAAATATTAACCTCTTTTATAGAAGATATTAACTATCCTCTCCCTGCTTTTTCTTTTTAGACACAACTTCGTTCAGAGGAACACTAGTTATTTTTTATTACGAGTATTGTAAGGAAGAAAAAAAAGTCAAAAAAAGGGTCACTGGTCGCTGGCTGGATCAGGTTAGAACCTGTTTGCTGTTTACATATATTTATTAATTATTTTAAAAGTTCGTCGCATTTCTTCAACCAAAAATTGAACAAAGGGATTTTCATTCTTTCTTTGGGAAAATTCCAAGACTTCGTAATACTCAGCTTTTCTTTTGTTTTCGATTATTACTGGAGCATAATTCTTGTTCTGACATTGCAAAACCATTATCAACCTACCAACACGCCCATTCCCATCTCCAAAGGGATGTATTAACTCAAAATCACTATGAAATTTTGCAATATCTTGTATATTTTTATGTTTTTTAGAATTCCAGACTCGCATTAATTGATTCATTTCTTCACCAATATCTTTCGGATGTGTCAACATAATATCTACACCACGTATGCCTCGTTGATTCTGCGAATATTCCCCCCCATCCTCCCTAACCCCCTGCATGAGTAATCCATGAATATCTTTAATAACAGCTTCAGTAATATTTTGAGAAAATTCATTTCTAAATATTTTGCGTAGGATGAAAGAGTAATTAACGACGTCCAAATGCTCAGTTAAAGATTTGTCTTTAATTGTCAATTTATCAAAAATAACAGCCTCTGCCTCCTTCTTTGTGAACGTTGTTCCCTCAATTGTTGTAGAATTATAAGTATGCTCTAAGACTAAATCATCTTGTAGTGCTTGAGAATCTGTTATTCCTTTCCATATTTTTCTATTCCTATACATACCTGCCTCACTTACAACGCGACGAATATCTTCTTTGGTAATTGAAGCATACCCCAAAATCTCTCTATGCAGCCGGCTAATTTGATCCACTCTTTTCTTATGAGGATAAGCATGTCCATTTAACCAACGATTTAAACTAGCAAAAGAAACACCCAACCTCTTAGCTAATTCCTGCTGAGTGAATGATTTCTCAGATAAAATCTGCTTTAATTGTTTTATATAGTTTCCAGTCATTACGCAAGAAGTATATAACAAACTATATACCGTGTCAAGACTTTAAAGCCTGTCAAAAAACCAGCAACAGTGTTTTTAAATGTGAAAGAAATTAATGACGGGGTTTGGTTAATTACTTTTATGTAAAATAATATAAAATAATAAAGGTGACTAATAAAGGTAATAAAGAAATAAAGGTGACGGACACATTTTTCTGTAAATTTTCTTAATAAAAGTGTCCGTCACCTTTATAATTTATTAACAGTTGCTCGAAAAGATCAGAACCCATCCTCAAACATGGCCCCTTTTTCAAACACGCGTTCGATATCCCGGCGTTCTTTTTTTGTAGGCCTGCCTGCCCCTGACGCCCTGCGGGGCATTCCTGCTTCTTTCATCATCTTTAGTTTATCAATCTGTTCTTGCGGGGTAAGATCTTCGCGGCACTCAACAGCGACTTTCGCTCCTACACGATTTTTAATACACTTTAAAACTTTATACTGCCATTCAATGCCTTCTTTGCGTATCATCACCAGCTGCCCTTCTCTTATTTCACGCGAAGGCTTAACCAATTGCCCATCGACAAAAACCTTCTGACGCTTACACAAATCCGCAGCCACCTGACGCGTCTTACATATCCGCACAGCCCATAGCCACTTATCAATACGAACAGACTCTTCTATGTTTTGTGAAAGCATAATTACTAAACTTTCTTCGCTAACCCAACATTAATCAGTTCCTGATTTAAAAACTTTCCTTTTGCCGCAACGACACGGGCGTCTTTTTCTTTAGGAAGATAAAAAACACCCACCACTGCCCTGCCGAATTTGCCCCAGCCATAACTTTTAATCACCACAAACTTACTCTTTAACAACGCCTGCTCAACATATTGTTTAGCTTGTTTGCCCTTAATCGTTGTCATCTCCGGCGTGTCAATTCCCTTTAACCGCACCCTTTGCTCAAGCCAAACACCAAACCCGCAATCGATGTTAAGCACAAGCGTATCTCCATCTACCACTCTTTGCACCACAGCTACGTATGTATATAAACGTTTACGATCCGCGCTAACATGTTTTAAATAATACCTCCCCGCATCCCGCCAGGATTCGACCAGGGCCCCGCCATGAAATATTGTTTTTGATGTTAAAGGAGGCGGCACGCAAATATCAAATCCGCAGTCCACCATAACACTCCCGCCTTTTTTCCGCAGATAATCTTTTTTGATCACCCGATAAAGATACAGTTGGCCGCGCTGTTCAGGCAAGATACCCGAGGAGAAATGAACCTCTTTTTCCTTAGCCTTAAACATCTGATACTTTAAAGCCCGAAGCCGCTCAGTAGTCAACCGCTCCCGGATAATTCTCTCTTCTAATTGCGTTCTTTTTTTAAGATCAGGGATTGTTACTAAAATGCGGTAATGGCTCCAGTTTAAAAAAGAATTTTCAGGCAGGGTCGAATAAGTTCGATAAAACTGTACAGTTAAATTTAAAAACCGCTCGTGAATGCCTAAGTCTTGCGCCAATTTCAAAAAAAGCTGATCACCTCGTTTCGCTCGAATTTTATCCTGCAGCAGGTGCGTTGATATATGTTTACCAACATTCCAGTTGGTCACGATCTTCTGGTAATCGACAAATTTCTGGATGCGCTCTGTTCCGGACTGGATTTCCTGACGGATAAGTTTAAGAAGCGCGGGGTAAGATTTGGATGTTAATTTTTTATTCAATTTATTCAATTTTCGTTTTAACCCTTTTGCCGGTCTTATACCGCAATTTTAACCAACGCATCGGATGCCACCAATACCGACGCTGGATATCTTTAAAATCTTTACTGCTTAACTGATGGGCTTTGACCATATCGTTCATAACCCCCGGATGGGAGCCAAAATACGGAGGGAACCGGTTCAAATCACCATAACTATATTTTTGTGTGCGGTCTTCTTCCTTTAACTCAACAAACCCTATCTGCTCAGCGTTAACCCGACGCTGTGTCATGATTTCTTCCGGCTGAACCCACCCATAATGGTACAAAAAACTTCCTGTGTTTTTTCGTGTCAAAGGCTTACCGTCTTTACGATGAAACCCGTACGCGTCACCACATGATTCGACCTCACCATTATTGCGAATAATACGGTCCTGTTTCTGATACCAGCCTTTATCAATTCGATAGCGACAATAACTCCCGTAAAAATGCAGCCATCGAAACCTTAACGCGTCAACTGCCGCATCATGTAAATGTGTTTCCATGGCTTTTTTAAGTTTTGGCAAATCATGCTCATGGATAACTTCATCCGACTGAAGATAAAACGCCCAATCTCCTTTACACGCGGCTAACGCCAAATTAGTCTGCTGTGATAAAACTTCTTTACCCATCGACATGTCCCACACATTTTCAATAATGCGTATCTTGGGATCATGGATCGACTGCATCAACCCTAAAGTATCATCCTCAGAATCCCCGACGTTAATCACAAACTCGTCACAAATCGGCAAGATCGATTTGATCGATTCAATGACAGGATAATGGTATTTCCTGATATTGCGAACGATTGTAAACCCGCTGACTTTCATAACTTCGTTAGGGGGGTCAAATTAGGGGGTCAGGTTTTGTAGCATGGTATCCCGCGCGCAGTTACGAAGCGAACCTGACCCTCTAATCTGACCTCCTACCCCTTGAATCCTTGGTAAATTTTTAAAGTTTCTTCTGCTGTTTTCTTAAAAGAAAAATCCTGTGACCGTTCAAAGGCCTTATCCCTTAACACACCCTTTAAGGCCTGGTCATCTAAAAGGCGCTGGATGGATTCAGCTATTTCTTCACTCGACGCCGGATCAACTGTAAGCGCTGCATCAGCCGCTACCTCAGCACACGAAGACGTGTTAGATGTCACTACCGCGGCCTGGCAACTAAAGGCTTCGACAATCGGAAAGCCAAAACCTTCGTAAAATGAGGGAAAAACAAAAACTTCACAAAGATTATAAAGATAACACAACTCCCGGTCTGCCATATATCCACAAAAAACAATGTCATACTGAATCCCTAAATCTTCAATCTCTTTTTGCAGGCCTTCCATCTTCCACCCTTTCATCCCGACAACAACGAGTTGGCCGGCAAAACCTTTGTCTTTTTTTAAAACCGCAAACGCTTTAAATAAATTCTTTAAATTTTTGCGCGGTTCAATCGTGCCTACAGAAAGGATAAACGGTGAAATAATTTTTTTCGTTTGTAAAGCCTGTCTCCCTTGTTGCTGTTGTGCTTTATCCAGGGGATGAAAAACATCTTTATCAACACCTTGATAGATAACATGTGTTTTATTTTGATCAACATCAAAGTATTTATGCAGGTCATCACATGTGCTTTGCGAACAGCAGATAATCTTATCCGCCTTATCAACAACCTCTTTTAGCTGTTGATCAACAGTTTGGATTGTCTCGTCGGTATGGCCTTGAGGATAGGTTTTGTGGATCAAGTCATGGACTGTCACAACAATTTTAGGGCCTTGAACATCAATCCAGTCCAGGCTCGGCGAGTGATAAACATCAACTCCTTTTAAAACTTTATTGGCCCCGCGGTTGAAGTAATCCGCTTTAACTGCAAAATTTTTCGCAGGCGCGCGCGGCAATTGTCTTTTCATATCAAAAAACCGTTTTTGCGCGTACAGCCAATATTCATCTTCCTGATCAATGTCACCTAAGGACTTGACCAGGTTATAGGCATACCGGCCTATCCCTGTATATGTCTTTTTTAAAAATGACCTGCAGTTAATCCCGACGCGCATAATGTTATTCTTGTTGTTCTTGATAAATTTTTATTTTTTCTTTAACAAACTCTAACGGTAAAGACGGCTTATCACCGCCGGCATTCGCGTGTGAATAAATCTGAATCTCATTAAGCTCTGCCTCAGAGACATGTTTCTTTTTTTCAGCAGTCATAAAGATGTTAAGCCCTTTGCATGTGGTATCTACAGGCTCGAGGCCGAACATTTTCACAAAATCACTTAATGTTTCAACGGAATACCCCCACTTATGGTTCCCAAAATGGCCGATGTATACTTCAGACCCAAGCATATTCTCGCCAAAAATAAAATCAACAAACTTGTCATACCCAAACTTAAAGTATCGGTATAAAATCTTTTTAAAATTCGGCACCTGCAAAGTGACGCGTCCGCCTATTTTCAAAACCCGCACCCACTGATAAAAAACTACAAAACGCATATATTTATCAAAATGCTCAAGCAAATCTTCAGCCAAAACTTCATCCACAGTCATATCTTCAAACGGTAAAGGATGTGTTATGTCATGGACCATGTCAGGTTCAAACTCTTTAACAGAGTCGATGTTAACCCATCCGTCCAATTTCTTAGAGCCGCAACCTAAATGCAATTTTATGCTTTGTGTGTTTTCCATAAGTCCTCATATTGTTTTAAAGATAAGTGATATATATCCGTAGAGCTTTCCATATTTCTTGCATTGGCGATAGAAGAATAGTTTAGGGGGAACCTTAGATCGCGAGTTCCGCAGCCGGTTGCCGACGAGAAAAAAATTATTTAGAAAAGGCAACCGCGCGAGGACTGTCTGAGCAGGCAAGGTTTCCCCTAAACTATTCTTCGCATTGCGATTAATCATAAACGCATGAGTTGCAAAATATTCCCCGTCGCATGCTCGACGCTCAAAAAAGCGTATAAATAAACGGTGCGACTGCTGATGTTTCCGCAAAAATAATCAGCGAACTTAAAAGCACCAGAATTATCAAAATCGGTGCCAGCCAATACCGTTTGCGTACCTTTAAGAATTCCCAAAATTCTTTAATGATTGATAACTTTCCCATGAAAAAAAATCCTCTGATTACACAAATTAAAACTGCCGGATATAATGCTGTTTATTAAACGCTTCTTTCGGGCGTTTGTGCCAATACGATGCACAGTCCGGCTCAAGTTTGCGGTCCAGCAAATCTTTTCGTAAAAGCCGCAAGATAATTCCAACGACACCAAAGATACTATAAAAAAGGACGGATAAAAGTACTGTTGTTATAATCGTACCAATAAAATGGACAACCTTCATCCATTTTTTATAAAAAGGAATTAACGCCTCCCACCGCAATGCGGCAAGCCCGGCCAGGACAACTGCCACACTAACTAAACAGGCCGGGACAACAACCCCTCCATGTTTAGCCCAAATGCGCCAAGCCAAAAAGGTTAAGATCGCGGCCAACCCATAACCAAAAACCAACAATTGCTTTTTAAAGATATTCATAATCCTGTTGTTCTTCCTTCTTAAATATAAACGAGCCCATTACCAGATAATCCATATCCGTAGACATAAAACATTGATACGCGTCCTCTGGCGTACAGACAACCGGTTCGCCCCGGATATTAAACGATGTATTAATAATCACCGGGCATCCTGTTATTTCGTCAAAAGCCTTAATGATTTTGTAATAAATCGGATTGATTTCTTCTGAAACCGTTTGAAGACGCGCGGAATAATCCACATGCGTCACCGCGGGGATACATGAACGTACGATCTTCAACTTATCAATCCCTTGCGCTTTTTGATGACGGGATTCGGGGTTAACTTTATCTTCTTTAACTCGCGCGACTAACAACATATACGGGCTGGGCGTATCCTGCTCAAAAAACTCTGAAGCTTTTTCTTCCAGCACACTCGGCGCGAACGGACGGAAAGATTCACGGAACTTGATCTTCAGGTTCATGACCGACTGCATTCTTTCAGAACGGGCATCTCCTAAAATACTGCGCGCGCCTAACGCTCTTGGCCCAAACTCCATGCGCCCCTGAAAAAGGCCAACCACCTTTTCCCGGGCAATTAACTCCGCGACCCGTCGGGGAAGTTCTTCAGCCCCGACCTTTTCAAACCGGGCGTTACGTTCTTCAGCAAAAGACTCAACCGCGTCATCTTCATACCGCGGCCCCAGGTATGACCCCATCTGTTTGTCATGCACCCCGTCACTCACGCGCTCATTCTCTAAATATCGATACCAAATAAATAACGCGACGCCTAACGCGCCCCCGGCATCACCTGCAGCCGGCTGAATCCAGATATTTTTAAATTTACTTTCCCTTAAGATCTTACCGTTCCCGACACAGTTAAGCGCTACCCCGCCGGCTAAACATAAATTTTCCTGACCCGTTTCCTGCTGCAGATGGTTCGCCATCTTTAACATCACCTCTTCAGTGACATCCTGAATAGAGCGCGCGACATCCATATCCTTTTGCGTGATCGCGCTTTCCGGTTTTCTCGGCGGGCCATTAAAAAGTTTATGAAATTTTCGGTTCGTCATCGTAAGTCCCGCGCAATAATTAAAATAAGCCATATTTAACTTAAACGAGCCGTCTTGTTTAATATCAATAAGCTTCTCCTTTATCACATCTACATACTTCGGCTCGCCGTACGGGGCTAAGCCCATCAGCTTATACTCGCCGGAGTTTACACGAAAACCTGTATAGTACGTAAACGCGGAATACAACAATCCCAAAGAATGAGGAAACTTTATTTCAGCTAACAGGTCAACCGTATTGCCCTTGCCAACCCCATAACTCGACGTGGCCCATTCCCCGACGCCATCCATGGTTAAAATCGCGGCCTGGCCAAACGGGGATGGATAAAAAGCTGACGCTGCGTGAGATTCATGATGTTCAGGGAAAATAATTTCTCCGGAAAAATCAAGTTCACGCTCAAGGAGGTCCTTTAAAAATATTTTTTGTTTAAGCCACAACGGCATGGCCTTTAAAAAAGATCTCAACCCTATAGGCGCATACGTCAAATACGTAAACAAAATCCGTTCAAATTTAATAAACGGTTTGTCATAAAACCCGACATGTGTTAAATCTTTAGACGTGATATTTGCCTCGTCAAGGCAATATTGGATGGCATTTTTTGGGAATGAAAAATCGTGTTTCTTGCGGGTAAACCGTTCTTCCTGGGCCGCGGCAATGATCCGGCCATCTTTAATAAGGCATGCGGCGCTATCGTGATAAAATGCCGATATCCCTAAAATATAAATGGGGGTTCCCATCGTTCTAGACTAGGCCTTTTGATTGTAAAAACTTTTCTGTCACATCAGCAACATAATCCATATTTTCACGTCCTAAATCCTGATGAATACCGATGTGTGTTCCGTTGTCAGAACAATATTCCGCTTCCGGAAAATCTCCAAGTTGATGGCCTAAAAAGGCATAGCTCGGACATTGGGTTGGCATCGAGTAGAAAAGGTTACGGGAGTCAACACCTTCCTGGTCTAAATAAGAGACAAACTCATCTTTAGTAAAACCCAAGCCTTCTCTGACAATAATCGAGTACGCGTGCGGGCCGATCTTCTCGCCCTCTTCTTCTTTAATCGTAATAAAAAACTCATCAAACTTTTTAAACTTTTCAATCAAATAAAGCAAATTCTCCCGGCGCTTGTTTAAAATGTCATGAAAAATATTGATATTTCCGATCCCTACAGCAGCCTCGATCTCATTCATCTTCGCGGAAAACCCAATACGATTAAACTCAAACTTGCCAACAATGCCATGGTTACGCAACGACCGTAAGGCATCAGCCATGTCCTGATTATTCGTAATCGTAATCCCGCCTTCAATCGTGGTCACAATATGCGCGGCGTACAAGCTAAACGCTGCCATATCTCCGATCGTCCCGATCTTTCTGCCCTTATACTCAGCACCATGTGCTTCAGCAGCATCTTCAATCACACGCAAGTTATGTTTTTTTGCGATCGCTAAAATCGGATCCATATCCGCGGGTTTACCCATCAAATGTACCGGCATAATCGCGCGTGTTTTATCTGTAATCACAGCTTCAATTTTATCCACATCAATATTAAGCGTCTCTCTTTTGACATCCACAAACACCGGTTTAAACCCTGCCTGAAAAACAGAGTTACCCGTCGCAACAAAAGACAAGGCCGGGACAATAATTTCATCCCCGCGCTGTGCGCCATAATCATAAAGAACAGCCATGGCCAGGGCATCCGCGTCTGTACCGCTACTGACCGCCACCGCGTCTTTAACACCAAAAAACCGGGCAAACCGGCGTTCAAATTCATCGACATACTTACCGCGCGTTACAAACCCGGTTTCAAGCGCTGTGTCAATCAGCTTGCGCGCCTCGTCGGTAATAGACACTGTTCCAAACGGAACTTTATATTTTGCTTTTTGTTCTACGGATAAAACTTTTTCCTTCATTTTAAAACCTTTCTTTTTAAAACGCTGATGAACGCTGATGTTATTTTAATTTCTTCTTGGCCGCAACCAATCTTTCCGGGGTGCCGATATCCATGAAGGATTTTTCAATTTCAAATCCGAAGAATTCTTTAACGGGAATCCCGGCAAAAAAATCTTCTTCAACCGAAAACTTATCCTGTTCAGGCATGAGGGAAAAAACGTCCTTTTCAAAGCAGTACACGCCTGCATTGACATACGCGAAGCCTGGCCGGGCTTCGACCTTTTCCTGAAAACTTGTCACCCTCCCTTTGTCATCTAACTGAATCGAGCCATAATCTTGCTTCTCAACAGCCGCAGAAACCGCAATCGACATCATAGCATTTTTTGACAAATGAAAATCTAAAAACTTTGCGTAATCCAAATCACAAAGGCAATCACCGTTTAAAGCAAAAAACCGCTCACCCTTCACCTGCGCTTGCGCGTTCTTAATCGCCCCGCCGGTCCCTAAAGGCTCTTGCTCTTTAGAGAATACAACCTCAAAATCAGTTTGCTTTGATCGATAATATTCTTCGACCTCTTGGCTCTGATAACCCGTGCAAAGGATAAAACGCCTTAACCCTTGTCCTGCCAAATATCCCAACAGAATATCCAAAAACGGTTCGCCGTCGATATCCACCATAGTCTTTTGCGTCTCACCAATTTCAGAACGCAGGCGTTTACCCAATCCTCCGCAAAGAATAACTGTATCGATTGTGCTTAATAAAGGCATATTTTCCCGCAAGTATTTGTTATTCCTTCACGTTTTCCTTCTAAAAATCATCTTAATGCGGGCAAGGACTTTTTCATAGTCAAACGGCTTGGTCAAATAATCATCCACCCCTGCGTTAATACTTTCCAGTTCACTCTTCTTGTCTGTGCGGGCGGTCAGCATAATGATCGGGGTAACCGCGGTTTCGATACCGGACCGCAAAATTTTCACGGCTTCAAGGCCCGTCATCTTGGGCATCATCAT
Organism: Candidatus Omnitrophota bacterium; assembly: GCA_023143685.1. Lineage (GTDB taxonomy): Bacteria > Omnitrophota > Gorgyraeia > Zapsychrales > JANLHA01 > JAGLHE01. Next base: position 8,911 of record JAGLHE010000052.1, on the reverse strand, counting down.
ATCAGTGATGATCAAATCAGGACTCTCCCGTAAAGCATATTTGACCAATTCCTCACCATTACGCGCTTTTACGACATTATAGCCGGCATGGTTCAGACAAAATTCTAACGCGTCAAGGATGTCTTCTTCGTCATCAGCAACAAGTATTTTCTTCTTATCTCTTTGTTCAACGGGCTCCTCAGGAACAGTCCTGCGAGGCATAACATCAACAACCTTGGACAGTTCTTCAAAAGTGGTCACCCCTTCCACAACTTTCTCAACCCCGGATTCCAATAAAGCACAAAATTTGTTCTTTCGTGCTTCTTCATAAATGACGCGTTCAGGGGATTGAGAAGCAATAAGCTGCCTGATGTTTTCATTAATTTCCAACATTTCGAAAACAGCGGTACGTCCTCGAAAACCTGTAAAATTGCAGTGTTGGCAACCCTTTCCCCTGTAAAATTTCGGTGTCGGATATTTTTGCAGATAAATATTGAAATCGTCAAGGAGCTGCTCGTCAGGAGAATATTCTTCCTTGCAATGCAGGCAGATAACTTTAACAAGACGTTGCGCGACAATAAGCACTAACGCAGAGGCAATTTGAAATGACTCAAGACCAAGGTCCAACAACCTGGTTATCGAGGAAACAGCTGTATTTGTATGCAAAGTTGAAAATATCAGGTGTCCGGTTAAAGACGACCGGAAGGCAATCTTGGCAGTGTCCAAATCACGCACTTCCCCGACCATAATAACATCCGGATCCTGCCGCAAGATACTGCTCAAGCCACTCGCAAACGTAACGTTTTTTATCGGGTTGATCTGCATTTGATTAATGCCTTCAATTAAGTATTCAATAGGGTCTTCAATCGTTGTGATATTCCGCTGCATGGTCCGCAAGGAATTCAATGCCGCATAAATTGTCGAAGTTTTTCCGGAACCCGTCGGCCCCGTCAACAAAATCATTCCGTAAGGGCGTGAAATAGCATTTGTAAAAATATCGGCTTCTTTTTCATTAAAACCGATTTTATCAAAAGATACTTTTGCTTCTTTTGCATCTAAAATACGTATAACAATTTTCTCACCATAAAAAACAGGGATAAAGGAAATCCTCAGGTCAATTTTTCTCCCGTCAACCAGGAGCTTGATCCTTCCGTCTTGAAATTTCCTTATCTCTGCGATATCAAGATCGGCTAAAACCTTTATACGCGAAGCAATCGCTTTCTGGTGTTTCACCGAAACACGCATCGTATTTCGAAGGTCACCGTCTATTCTAAAACGAACATTAACAAATTTCTCCTGCGCTTCAATGTGAATATCACTTGCCCGGTTTTTGACAGCCTGCCCTATGATAAAATTAACAAGCCTGACAACAGGGGAACCTTCCGAGCTGTTTAACGGCTCATCAAACGAGACATTTCCCGCGTTCTCATCTTTTAATAATTCAATCTTGGCCTCATCCGTAATATTTTTGAAAATATCATAAAGGGTATCATCGATCTTATAGAAGGTTTCAATATACTTGGCGATTTGGCTTTTTGTTGCAAAAACCGGAGCGACATCTCCATCAATGAGAAACTTCATATCGTCTATGGCAATGATATCCTGCGGGTTACTCATCGCTAACACGAGCACGTCCGCACTTCTTTTAACCGGAAAGACGCCATAGCGCTTTACTGCTTCACACGGAATAAGTTCAATTAACGACGGGTCTATTTTTTCATTATCTAAATCCAGCGGGGGCATGTCAAAAACCCTTGAAGACACTTCAACTAATTTTTCTTCTGTAATGAACCCCATATCCACCAACAATTCCTGCACAGGCCTTTTAGCGCCAAGCTGTTTATCTTTTGCGTCACCAAGCTGTTCTTGTGTTATCAATTGTTCTGAGAGAAGGGCATTAAAAAGAGTCGCCATATTAAAACCTCACATTAAATAGTATAAACATGTCTTATCGTACAGGTGCGTGTTCCTTATCTCCTATGATGATGCTTCTACAATATCATTTATATTAGTATATTTAACAAACAAATCGATTTCTTCTTTTTGTGCCAGGTTCTGAATAATTTTTTCTTTTTCCCGACTGCTGGCAGCATATAAAATAAATTTAGTTTTTTTGAGTTCTTTCAGTCTTCTAAGTTTTCCTATAACGATATCTCCTGATATGTCATGAAGGCTCAGCGCGGCCACTATAACATCAGGGATATCCATGGTGATCCGCTTAATTGATGATGCTCCGCTTTGAGCAGAATTCACAATATAACCAGCTTCTAAAAACAATATAGCAAGCTTGTTGAAAATTTCTTTATTGTTTTCAACAATGAAAACCTTTCTGGCCCGTTTTTCATCAGAACCATATTCTTTCTGAACAGCGCTGGAATCTTTTTTTATTATTGATATTGCCTCTTTAACAAGTTCTCTTAATTCAAATGGTTTTGCCATAAAACCATCAACATCTAACTCCTTAAACAATTGCTCCATATTTGCTCTGGCAGTAAGAACAAGCACGGGATACTTTGGTTTCTCATCCATCCCTTTAATTTTTCCATAAAATTCCACCCCGTTCATCCTTGGCATATTCATATCCAGGATGATAAGATCCGGCTTAACAGTTTCGAGCTTTTCTAAACCATCTACCCCGTCAACTGCTGTGATGACTTTGAATCCTTTTGATGTAAAACTGTACTCTATAGTATCCCGCAAGTCTTCCTCGTCATCGATAATTAATATAATTTTGTCGCTATCCATAGTTATCCTTCTCTCCTCTCCTGAACAGGTAAAATAAAATGGAAGCAACTTCCCTTATTTATCTCAGATTCAACCCAAATCTTTCCACCATGACACTGTATTATTTCTTTACAAATTGCCAGGCCTAACCCTGTCCCTCCTATATGCTTTCTGGGGTCACCTAATTGTTGAAATTTTTGAAATAATTTACCCATATCTTCTTGCTTTATGCCTTGTCCTGTATCGCGGATAGATATCTTAACGCAATTATCTTTCTCGCAATTAATACATGAAACAGTTATACCGCCGGTTTCAGTAAACTTTATGGCATTACTTATAAGATTACTCAAAACCTGATGCATTTTGTCTACATCAAAAGGGATATTGACAACCCTTTTCTCTATCTCATTCCTTAAATAAAGACCTTTTTCTTTTGCTGCCAGTTCTTGTATTTCTACGACCTCATTAATAGTCTGTGTCAGATCATTAATACTGATATCCGGCTGTGTTTTCCCTGATTCCAGCTTGGTTAAATCTAATATGTCATTAATAAGCCGGGTTAAACGGTCAACGTTATTCTTTGTTTTCATCAAGAATCTTGTTTGGTCTTCGTTAAGTTCTCCCGGCTCCCCTGATAAAACTAAATCAACAGTTACCTTCATTGACGCTAAAGGTGTACGTAATTCATGGGAAACAGTTGACGTGAATTCCTTTTGTACTTCATACATATCTCTTAATTTCCTATTCAGGACCTCAAGTTCTTCATTTTTAGTCCTGGTTTCTTCAAATAAGTTTCTGTTCTGTATGACAAGATCATAATGATCCACAGCCTGGCAGACGGCCCCTTTAAAATCTTCTTTATTCCATGGCTTGTTTATAAAACGATAGACCTCACCCACATTAATCGCGTCTTCCGCGGCCCGGATATCTGCATGCCCTGTCATTAAAATCCTTACCGCATCCGGACATTCCAGTTTCACCTTTTTTAAAAATTCCACCCCGGTAATTTCCGGCATGCGCTGGTCACTTATAACTACTTTTATTTCTTCTTTTTTTAAGGCTTCCAGGGCTTCCTGATAATTAGTTGTTGTGAAAATACTGAAGGTTTCCTTGAAAAATAACCTTTTTAAAGTTTCTAATATATTTTCCTCGTCATCCAGGATCAAAATACCGGCAGTTTTTTCCATACAGCCTCCATTTTAACTCAAACTTAATACACGGCGCCAATGCTACGTGATTTCTTTAGGTATTTTAACGATAAATTTTGTGCCAACGCCAGGCTCTGAAACCACATCCATTTCGCCTCCGTGCTGTTTGATGATATCATATCCTATACTTAAACCCAGGCCGGTTCCTTTGCCGACTTCTTTTGTAGTAAAAAACGGGTCGAATATTTTATCAATATGCTCTTTGGGAATACCGCACCCGGTATCAGCGATTTCAACACAAGCATAATCACCTTCTGTGTATGTTTTAATTGCTATCTCACCTTTGCCTTTAATAGATTGAGCCGCGTTAATAAGCAGATTAATAAACACCTGCCCTAATTTCTGAGCGTTACATCTGATTAAGGGTACTCCGCCATATTCTTTCTTAAGTTCAGCAGCGTATTTAATTTCATTCCAAACGATGCTGATAACGCCATCCAGAATTTCTTCAATATTATTAAGGTCCAGCTGCCCTTCGTCTTTTCTGGCGAATGTCTTTAAATCCTTAACAATCTTTTCAATCCTCATTATTCCGTTTTTTGATTGTTCAACCAGGCTATTAATATCCCCCAGGATAAAGCCAAAATTAAGTTTTTCCTCCAGGCCTTTTATTTCTTCAACAACTGAAACGGCTTTATCTATATTCCTGCTTTCTACCGATTTTCTTAATAAATTCGTCGCTTGCAAGACCTGTGAATAACTGTCAACGTATTCTTCAAGTATGGCAATGTTGTTGCTGATAAATCCAAGCGGATTATTTATTTCATGCGCTACCCCTGCTGAAAGTTGTCCCAGGGAGGCAAGTTTTTCCGATTGGATTAATTGACTTTGCGCGTCTTTCAATTGTTTGTTGGAACTTTCTAAATTAGCTAATGTTATATTCAATGATTTTTCCTTGTCCCGCAATTCTTCATGTGCCTTTCTCATATCATACAGCATATTCTTTAACGCGCATTCGTTAGCGGCTAACTGCTCATTTGACAGCTTTAACTCTGCCTGAGCCTGTTCAATTTTTTCTTCTGCTTTTTTACGGTTCGTAATATCTTTAGCAATACAAACAATATTGGTAATATTCTTGTGTTCATCTTTCAGAACCGCTCCGCTTAAAAGCACAGGGATATGTTTACCGTGTTTTGTCTTGTAAATTGTTTCATAATTAATCAATGAGCCGCCTTTGTTAAGTTTTTCTAATTGCACGCGGCTAAATTGCAATTTTTCTTCGAATAAAAAATCTGCGTTTTTTTCTATAAGCTCGGTTTCATCATATGACAAGAGGTTTAAAGTTGCCCGGTTGACTGTCTTTATCTTTCCCTCAGGCGATAACACTATTAAAGAATCAGCTATATTCGCTATAATATTATCCACATAATCCCTGGAAAATGTGATGTTCCCTAATTTTCGAGTCATTTCATCAAAACTCTTTGCTAATTCCCCTATCTCGTCCTTTGTGTTGACCTCGATTCTTGTGTTCAGCTTACCCTTACCTATTTCAATAGTTGCTTTCCGTAATTTCGTAAGCGGATTTATGATAGTATAGGAAACAAATAATCCAATAAGAACGGCTAATATTGCGACAGAAAATGAAACAGTTAATAAAATACTTCTTAACTTTACAACAGGAGCAAACACTTCTTCTATTTTATATTGTAATATAAGTATCCACGAGTGGCCTTTATAATCTCTGTCTCCTTGTGAATGAGCATGAAAGAACAGTTCTTCATATTCATTTTTCTTGTCTGGATGAGTTCCTATAAAATAATGAGTATGTGCCCCTGTCTTGCTATAAAAATTGCTCAAAAATTCTTTGTTTACTTTTTCAAAAAATCCGACCTTATGTGTTGAAAAAAGAATCCTTCCATCTTTATTAATTAAATCAAAATGCAAAGAGTTATGATGTTGTTGGCTGCCATGGTCATGCTTATTATGCGTATGATATGCTTCAATGTTTCTGAGAATATTAATTATTCCTTGAGCGTTCAAAACAGCCTTTATCACACCCAGAAAATTTCCCTTATCATCATCAATCCTTATACACACATCCATAGAATTAATCTTCGCGCTTTCATCGTATTTAATATCCCCAATATAGAGGACATCTTTCTTTGCGGTTTGCCACCACTCCTCATCTGCCTGGTAATAATCAGAAGTCTTTCCTGTTTGCGCGATATTTGTTCCGTAACTATTCGTTATAAAAATTTCACCAAAAACCGGATAACCATATTTTAATTGAAAAAAATCTAATATCCTTTTAAGTTCTTTTGATAATTCTTTATCTATTATCTCTTGCATAAAGGGCGTTGTTATGCCTTTTTCAGCAGCGGTCCATTCTTTATCTTTTTGTTTAATAAACTGTTTAACATTTTCGATTTTCTCGAACTCCTGATTTGCTTTTAAAATAATCTCGGTCACTCGTAAATTTTTAAAATATATTTGCAGTTCTTCGGCTCTAACGTAAACCAGCCGGTCAATTTTATCCATTGTTTCCCTGGCTAATATAACAGCGCTTTTAGCTATACTGTCTTGTAATATCTCTTGCACCTTGTTTGCTGAAAAGTAACCAACCAGAAAAACAGACAAAGCTACTGTTAAAAAAGAAATTATCAGTTTATTGCGAATTTTCATTTAATTCCGCTCCTCATCATCCAAAAATGATAAATCATGCGGTACTGCCCGCCCTAATTCCTTATTCAATTCATTGATCTCTTTTTTTAATTCAATCATAATATTCTCACGGTCAATTGCCGCTTCTTTAAATTGCTGTAGATCTTCCAGGGTTTCTTTAATATCTTCACTTAATTCGCGGTATTCAATCATCCTGTGATTAAGCTCTTCTTTCTGTGTATAAAGCTGGATAAATACCTTCGCCTTTGACCGTATGATCTCCGGTTCTAACGGCTTGCATAAATAATCTACAGCACCTGACGCGTACCCTTTAAAAATAAAATTTTGCCCGAAAGATTTAGCTGTTACAAAAATAATTGGTATAGTTTCAGTTTGTTTGTTTTGTCGAATTATCTTTGCTGCTTCGAACCCGTCTAATCCTGGCATTATTACGTCCAACAGGATTAACGCGAAATCATGTTCCAGTGTTTTCTGAATAGCTTCTTCGCCAGATGTTGCCCGAACTATGTCTACCCCTGTGTCCTCTATTATAGATTCCAATAAATCTAAATTTTCAGCTATATCATCAACGATCAGGATTAAGGGTTTATCTCGCATTTGGATTCCTTTTTTTATACACGGAAAAATATTTTCCGGGTTTATAAAATTTCCTTTATTTTACGCAACAATTCCTCTTTATTAAACGGCTTGTCTAAACAGACATTCGCCCCCAATGAAAGTATTTTGTTTTTTCCGTCTTGGTCAAAAAATGCTGAAATCGCAATAATCTTTGTATTAAAAAGTTGCGGCATCTTTTTAATCCTCTGTGTAACTTCATAACCATCCATCCCCGGCATTTTGATATCCAGGATAACCAGGTCCGGTTTAAATTCAGCGACCTTTCTCCCGGCATCAAACCCGTCAAAAGCTGTTTCCAGTTGATATTCCTTGCCTATTTTCAATGTCCGTTCAATTGATAACGCCATATTTTCATCATCATCAACTATTAATATTCTTTTCTTTTCATTTTGAATATCTTTAAGTACGAATTCCTTTGGGATTGGGATATTGTATTCTTTAAGAAATTCCAGAAAATCTTGCCTTTTAACTCTGCTGTGATTCCCCGGGGTTCGATAAGCTCTTATTTTGCCGTCACTTATCCATTGTGTCACAGTCCTGGGGTTTACATCACAATATCTTGCGATTTCATATGTTGTTAATGCTTTTTTTTCCACTTATACCGGCTCCGTTCATGATTTTTCCAGTAATTTCGAGATTCTTTCTCTATATGATTGTCTTGAATCTTACGCTTCTCCTGTATTTCCTGTTTCTCCTGGTTAAAATATAAAACATTTTCCAGCCCTTGTCAAGCAGCCTGGAGACAAAATAAGCTCGCTTGATATTTTTGACTGCTCGTAACTTTTACTCACATCTTCTTTAGCTGACGTGTAGATGATATGTTATATTAAGGAAGGTTAACAGATAGGAAGAGTTGGGGGAATAGGGCAAGTTTTGATTTACTGGCCCTAAACTTTGCCTGTATCCGGCTGATAAAAGATAATCTGGCTGCCCAGGTTCTCAAACTTAAACGGGATCATCAAAAACTTTTTCAACTTTTCTTTAACCGCTTTTTGTTTTTCCGGGGGGACAAACAAAAGCACAAAACCACCACCGCCAGCGCCAAGAAGTTTTCCTCCTGTCGCGCCCGCCTGGCGTGCTGTTTCATAAATATCATCAATATAAGGTGTAGTGATTTTATCCGAAAGGCCTCGCTTGATCATCCATCCTTCATGCAGCAATTCCCCAAAAGCTTTAAGGTTATTATCATTCAACGCGTGCAAGGCCTCTTCTGTCATCCGGTACATACGCCGCAATTCTTTTTTCTTCTTGGGAATATTTTTAACCTGATGCGCGGCAATCGTGGATGCTGTGCGTGAAAATCCAGTGAAATAAAGCATAAAATGTTTTTGTAAATTCTTCAGTTTTTCACTTCCGATCGTGACCTGACGCACACGTAAATGATTTGCCCCGCCAAACTCAATAAAGTTAAAACCGCCATGCGCGACTAACGTCTGGTCCTGCACCCCGACGTTTTCTTTACACATCTCCTGCTCAATATAAATCGCTTCACTGGCCAACCGTTCCTTCGTAGGCATAACTCCTTTTAAGGCATACAGGCCATTGAGCAACCCGACCGTAAATGACGAACTTGACCCCAACCCTGTTCGCGCCGGCAAGTCACCGTCATGATGGATTTCAATGCCCTGCTTGATCTTCAAAAAACGCAAAACTTCACGTACCGCGGGATGGTCGATCTCATCAATCTTATTAACATGTTCCATCTTGGAATAAATAATCCGGGACTTGTGTTCAAAAAACGGCGGCAGGTAACGGCAGGT
>JAGLHE010000051.1 GCA_023143685.1 Candidatus Omnitrophota bacterium | reverse complement strand
CGGCTGATAATCATTTTAATTTCCTCTTTAAAAATCGCTAAACTACGCTAAACTTTACGCGAAAAAACGCAAAACTTTAGCGTAGTTTGACGGTAACGGCGAAGCCGTTATTTATCATAATTATTTCGTTTCAACTTAATCTCGCACATCTTCTTGATATGCTCATACGTTTTGGCACCGAATGTTTCTTCGACCATGTTTAAATATTTAGGGTCCTGGTAATAATCATCAAACGCTTCATCACGGAATTTCAATACCTGGCCGCTTCTCAAATGGTTCGTCGGAAGTGGCAGCGCGTCTTTACCAAACTGCGAATAACCGCTCCATTCTTTCGGCAGCGGCCATCCTTTTTCAACCGCGTCGGTATAAAGTTGTGAACCCGGATACGCCATCGCACAATAAAAATTACTGTACTCGCAGTTCAACTCTTTAGCAAGATCAAGCGTCTCCTTCATTGTTTCTAAATCATCCTCGGGCAAACCAAAAATATAATTTCCAACGATATAAATCCCGGCATCTTTGGTCATTTGAATAACTTCCCTAATCTTTTCCTCATCAAACCGTCCCTTGGAAACACCTTCACGCACTTTCTTACTGCCGGCTTCAATGCCATACGCTATCCAGTTCATTCCGGCCTGCTTCATCTTCACAAGCATATCCGGCTTGACTGTATCGATCCGGCCATAAACCCAAAAATTTAAATCATATCCCAATTCAATGATCCGGTCACATAATTCGTTGACATGGCTCGGCTTTAACGCAAACATCTCGTCGATGATTTTAATGTGCCGCACGCCATATGTCTTAACAAGATAATCAATCTCTTCAACAACCTTTTGCGGCGGACGGTAACGGATACCGGAAGCGCCAAACGTGACATTGATACAACAAAAACTGCAAATAAACGGACACCCCAGGCTTGTATAAATCACCGCGTACGGCTGGCGTTTTTTAACATCGTCAAAAGCGTGCCAGTTATGCGCCCGGTACTTATCCATGGGCAACAGGTCCCACGCCGGCATCGGCAAAGAACTTAAATCCTGAATATTCGCCGGACGGGGATTCGATATGATCTTATCGCCACGTTTATACCAAAGTCCGTTGATCTGAAGATCATCTGTCTTTTTCTTGCCACCCTTTAACGCGTTGAGAAGTTCAACAAATGTGGTTAAACCCTCCCCTTCAAAAACAAAATCCACAGATTCTTCTTTAGTTGTCTGTTCCGGCAAGGCTGAAGGATGAAGGCCGGTAATAACAGTCGCGATTTTCGGGGCAACATCCTTAAACTGTTTGAGCGCTTGTCCGGCAGACGGCATGTTCATCGTCGAGGCTGACGGGTTTGTCCCGGAAACAACAATCGCAGCGATAACAGGATCATAATCAACCGCGCGCGCAACCGTTTCTTCAACGTTTAAGTTATCCGCTTCCGCGTCAATCGCCACAACCTCAAAACCCTGTTCCCTTAAAAATGCCGCTGTCACCGCTAACCACAAAGGCGGTTCAATTCCGGTAAAATCAGAACTCAAGTCCTGATACAGTTTCTTTTGATTATTCGGCTTGATCAAAACAATATCTGTCTTTTGTGACATCATCATTCTCCTTATCTTTCACCGACTACCACTTATCGATTACAACTGACAGCTTATCTCTAGATATTCGCGTACTGGTTCCGTTTAACAACCTGGTACCCTTTGATCAATTCTGCCAAACCGGCCTGCAGAGAGACGTCCGGCTTAAACCCGGTCTTCTCGATCTTTTCGTTGCTTACAACATAATCCCGCTTATCCGGGTCCTCGCCGATTTTAGCTTCAACAAAATAAAATTGCGGAACCTGCTTTTTAATTTCTTCACACAACTCTGTTTTGCTCAAGTTCGCGTCACTTAACCCCACATTGTACGGCTCGCCTTTCATGGCATCAAAATTATTAAGCCCATGCACAAACGCTTTTGCCACGTCACGCACATGAATAAAATTACGCTTAAAATGTGCTTCGAAAAGAATAATAAACCTGTCATTGACGGCACGGTACGTAAAATCGTTAACCAGTAAATCTATCCGCATCCGTGGGCTGACACCAAACGCCGTAGCTAACCGGAAAGTTATGCTGTTGCCCGCGTCAAGAATAGCAGCCTCGGCTTGTGTTTTAAATTTTCCATAAAGTGATATCGGATTAAGGGGTGTTTCTTCCGTGCAATGCTTCCCCTCCTGGCCGACACCGTAACCGCTATTCGTCGTCGGGAAAATGACTTTCTGGCCTTTGCCGCGTAAATCCAAAATCATTTTAACCGCGCCCAAGGCGATCGACTCAGCCGCTAGCGGGTCCTGCGCGCAAAGCGGGGCACCGGTCAAACAGGCTAAAGGAAAAATCGCGTCAGCGTCTTTCATCAAGCGTTCAACAAGAGCCTTATCACGGACATCGCCTCGGACAATCTGCAATTTCGGATCATGACAGCAGTCCAGCAATGTTGGCTGGTTATACATAAAATTATCCAAAGCAACAACTTCATGCCCTTCGGATAAAAGTTTTGGGACAAGGACCGAACCGATATACCCGGCTGCACCTGTGACTAAAATCTTCATATTTTAAACTCCTTATTTCGCTAAAATAAACTCGCTTGATAC
>JAGLHE010000050.1 GCA_023143685.1 Candidatus Omnitrophota bacterium | reverse complement strand
CTATTTTATGGCCGTATAGGAATTTCGTATGTGGTTATTGAAATTCCTATACTATAAACCACGCGAAAGATTTCTCACGCCATTCAACTATTATTTCTTTCTCGATACCACGCGACTGTTCTTTTAATACCTTCTTGCAGATTCACCTTCGGTTTCCATCCAAAATCAAGTAACCGTGTATTATCCAGCAATTTCTGCCTGGCCCCGTCGGGTTTATGCACATCGAAGATGAGCTGCCCTTTAAACCCTGCCTCCCTGGCGATCAAGTCAGCCAGTTCTTCAATCGAGACATCATACCCGCAGCCGATATTAATTATATTTCTGGAATCGTAATCTTCCATCAGAAAAATACTCGCCTCGACAAAATCGTCAGCATAAAGAAATTCTCGACGAGGCTGGCCTGTCCCCCAAAGCTCGACTTCTTTATGCCCTTGAGTTACAGCATCACAAAACTTTCCTACCAGCGCGCCTAAAACATGCGCTGTCTTTAAATCAACTCTGCTGCCCGGGCCATAAATCGTGGCCGGGATAGCAACGATCGCGTTAAATTTATACTGCTGCCGATACGCCTGGCACATCTTGATCCCGGCAATCTTTGCCATGGCATACGGCTCGCTTGTTGACTCGACAGAGCCGGCAAGCAAACTGTCTTCTTTAATCGGCTGCTTCATCGCCACAGGGTACGCGCATGAGCTGCCATAATAAAACAACTTCTTAACCCCCGCGCGATAAGCTGTATCAATAATATGCGTTTGCGCGACGAGGTTGCTATAAATAAACTCTGCGGCAAACTTCTGATTAGCTTCGATCCCGCCGGAACGGACCGAACCTAAAAAGACATATTCAATTTTTTGTTCGTTAAAAAATTGATGGATTTTTGATTGGCTCAGGACATCAAGGTTTTGTTCGGAAACAGAGAAAACTTTTTTGTATCCTTGCGCGCGCAGCTGCACAGTGAGGGTGTTTTCGATGATGTCATTATGACCGACAACTAAAATTACAGATTCTTTATTCAAATTCTTCCCCTAATGTTTCAGATAATTTCCCCTGGCACAGCTCTTCAACGGCCTGGACGATATCATCAACCCCGGGATAAAACGCGTTTTCTAAAACATAACTGCTCGGGGTGGGAATGTCCGGCAACGCCACGCGTACCGGTGGTTTCTTTAAATATGAAAATCCTTTTTCCGCGACACGGGCAAGCACCTCTGCGGCAAACCCGGCTGTTTTCCAATCTAAATCCGCGACAACCAAATGGCCTGTCTTCTCGACGGAACGAAGCAAAGTCTGCTCATCAAACGGCGCCAGTGTGCGAGGGTCAATCACTTCAACGTCTATTCCCTTCTCCGCGAGTTGTTCAGCCGCGCGCAAGGATTCAATGACCATATGCGAGACCGCTAAAATCGTAACATCTTTTCCTTCACGTTTAACAACACTTTCGCCAAAGGGAACTGAATAAATTTCTTCAGGCACATAGCCCTGATGGTTGTAAAGCCATCGTTGTTCAATAAAAATGACCGGATTATTGTCAGCGATACTCGTAATCAAAAGGCCCTTTGCGTCATAGGCCGTACTCGGAACAACAACCTTAAGGCCAGGGACATGCACAAACAAACTGTAAAGCGACTGCGAATGCTGGGCAGCCGAACCCCATCCCCGGCCGATACAAGCACGGATCACAAGCGGAATCGGTACCTGGCCCGCAAACATATAACTCCACTTGGCCGCATGATTAATGATCTGGTCAGCAGCCATCATTAAAAAATCTGGTCGGTTATGGATCGACACCGGCCGCATGCCTGCCATGGCTGACCCGATCGCCATACCGACTGTGGATTCCTCCGATAGCGGCGCGTCAAAAACCCGTTGGCCACCATACTTTTTATGCAAATCCAGCGTCGAGCCAAACATTCCGCCCGGGTCGTCTACCCCTTGCCCCATCGCGTAAACACTTGGGTCGCGTTCAAGCGCCTGATCCAGGGCCTCATGTAAAGCTTCGCCATAACTTATTTTTCGGCCAACATGTCCATCAGGGTCATCAAAGGCCGGTTCTTCTCTTTCAATTTGTAATTTTGTCCAGGGCATAATTTAGTTGCTGGTATCTTGTATCTCGTATCTGGTTAATAAAAATGCAAATTTTAACAAAAAAGATGTTTTTCAAGATCTTCAGGGTTTGGTAGAGGATCGTTTTGAGCACACTCAAACGCGTCTTGAATTTCCGCGTCAAGCTTTTGGTCAATTTGCGTCAGATCGCTCTCAGTTACACCGCCTGCAAAAAGAATTTCTTTAAATTCTTTAAGCGGGTCGCGCACGTTTGTTTCGTCCAGATCCTCAGGCTTGCGATACTTCTCCTTATTCGGGTCGCCCGAACCCGCATGCCCGCGCCAACGCTGCACACGACATTCCAGAAAATACGGGCCCTGGCCGCTGCGTGCATGTTCAATAGCCTTTTGAGCTTTTTCGCAGACCTCGGCTAAATTCATTCCGTCGACTAATTCCGACGGGATGTCGAAGGCGCGCGGCCTTTTATAAATGTCGATATTCGGCTGGCGGGCCGTCAAGTGAGAACAGACCGAATAAAAATTGTTTTCACAGATAAAAACAACAGGCAATTTTCGCAGAGCCGCCCAACTCATGCTTTCAAAAAAAACTCCTTGTTCACTGGCCGCGTCTCCAAAAAAGGAAACCGCCACTAAATTTTTATTTTGCATGACAGATGCGAGCGCTGCCCCGACGGCATGCGGGATGCTGCCACCCACAATCGAAGAGGAACCCATGTGCCCTACCGACGTGTCAATCAAATGCATCGATCCGCCCCGGCCACGCGAACAACCGGTTTCCTTACAATACAGCTCGGCGATCATTGCTTTTAAATTTCCGCCTTTCGCCAAATAATGGCCATGGCTGCGATGGTTGCTGAAGATGTAATCCTCTTTCTGTAAATTTGAACAAACACCGACGGACACAGCTTCTTCCCCCAGCGAAGAATGGATCGGCGTTTTCATCTCATCCAAATGATAGAGTTCTTCGATCTTAAGCTCAACCCTTCGGATCCTGGAAAGCATCGTGTAAAGGTCTAATAATTTTTCTACAGGGATGTTCATAAGAATTATTTAACGTTTTTTTGAAACCAGTCTATTGTTTCTTGTAGGCCGTCTTCTAGTTTCACTTTTGGCGTCCAATCAAGATATTTTTTAGCTAAACCGATGTTAGGTCGTCGCTGCCTGGGGTCATCAATAGGTAAAGGCTTATAAACAATTTTAGATTTAGCGCCCGACAACTTAAGCACTAACTTGGCAAATTGCAAAATCGTAAACTCTGTGGGGTTGCCAATATTGACCGGCTGGCCCACCGCTTTTGAAAACAACAACCGGTAAATCCCCTCGATCAAATCTGAATAATAACAAAACGAACGTGTTTGCCGGCCATTGCCATAAACCGTTAATGATTTATTGTGCATCGCTTGATAAATAAAATTCGGGACCACCCGTCCATCCTTTATGTTCATCCGTGGGCCGTAAGTATTAAAAATCCGCACAATCCTCACATCCACTTTATGGTAACGATGATACGCCAACGTGATCGCTTCGGCAAAACGTTTAGCCTCGTCATAAACGCCGCGCGGCCCGATCGGGTTAACGTGCCCCCAATAAGTTTCTTTTTGCGGGTGCTCAAGAGGATCACCGTAAATTTCCGACGTCGACGCCAGCAGATAACGCGCCTTCTTCAACTTCGCAAGCCCTACCGTGTTGTGCGTTCCCAGAGAGCCGACTTTAAGTGTCGGGATTGGATGTTTCAAATAATCAACCGGGCTCGCCGGAGAAGCAAAATGCAAAACATAATCTACAGGGCCTTTTATCTTTATTTCTTTCGAAACATCGTGCTTAAGGAAATCAAAATCTTTATTCTTTGAAAGATGTTTTACATTTTTTAAACTGCCGGTAATCAAGTTGTCCAGACAGACAACTTTCATGCCTTCCTTAATAAAACGGTCACAAAGGTGGCTCCCCAGAAAACCAGCCCCACCCGTCACAACAACCCTTCTTTTTCTTTTAGCCATAATCTTGTTTTCTCCTAAAGTGTATTTAAAATTTAATGATTTTCTTAAGGTCTTTTTTGCCGTAAACATTGCGCACATCAAAGATCAATTTCGCGTTCTTAAGGATCAGATTGTAATTCAACGAGGTGTGGTCTGTGGCAATAATCACGCAATCATATTTTTTAAGGTTGGCCTTGTTCAGCTTAACTGAGTCCGCTTTAATATGGCCGATGTCCAAATAAGGCACAATCGGGTCGGAATAGTCGACCTGACATTTTTCTTTCTGCAAAACTTCAATGAGTTTTAAAGACGCGGATTTGCGCAAATCCTTAACATCTTTCTTGTACGTCACGCCCACGACAAGGATCTTTGCTCGACGAAACGTTTTCTTTCTTTGCTTAAACGCTTCTTTTAGGCGGCCCACCGCATACTGCGGCATGTTGGCATTTGTGTCAGCTGAAAGTTTAATGTATTTTGAATTAAACCCGTCCTGTTTGGCTTTCCAATAAAGATACAATGGATCGTCGGGGATACAATGCCCGCCAACGCCAAGCCCCGGATAAAACGGCATAAACCCAAACGGCTTGGTCTTGGCCGCGTCAATCACTTCCCAAACATCAACGCCGAGCGTGTGGCACATCATCGCCACCTCATTAATCCATCCGATATTGATAATCCGGAAAGAATTTTCCAGCAATTTTGTCATTTCCGCCGCTTCCGGCGAGGAAACAACGTGGATCTTTTTAATAATTTTTTCGTAAAGCAGTTTGGTGAGCTCACCGCTCTTCGGAGTGGACCCGCCAACAACCTTCGGAATGCGCGTCACGTCGTACTTCTCATTGCCCGGATCAATTCGCTCTGGAGAAAACGACAAATAAATGTTTTTCCCGACTTTCATGCCTGACTTCTCAAGCTCAGGCTTAATCAACTCTGTCGTCGTGCCAGGGTAAGTTGTGCTTTCAAGGACAACCAGGGTATTCGCCTTAAAATACTTACTGATCGTCTTAACCGCACCGACAATGTAAGAAATGTCCGGCGTGTATTTTCGTTTCAAAGGCGTTGGGACACACACAATGATGACGTCCATCTTTTTAATCAAGCTAAAATCCGTTGAGGCCACAAGCGTTCCATTGTTAACAACACGCGCTAAATCCCTGTCAGCAACATCTAAAATATAATTTTCTTTTTCCTGCACGCGCCGCACGCGGTCCGCGTCTTTGTCCAGGCCGGTGACACTGTAGCCGGCCTTGGCAAAATTAACACCCAAAGGCAAACCAACGTAACCCAACCCTAGAACCGCAATGTTAGCTTTCTTCGTCGAGATCTTTTGTTTTAATATTGTTGACATTCTCCGTCCTTCTTGATCTTTGCCCTTTTCTTTCCCGGAAGAAACGACAGGGTTAGGGTTATTTCACGCCGCGCCCAAGCCCGTGGTATTCAAAACCCAAACTTTCCATTTTATCTTTGTTGTACAAATTCCGCCCGTCGAAAAAAATCGCCTGCCTCATTGACTGGCCAATCTTTTTAAAATCCAACTTTTCAAACTCGTCCCATTCCGTCAAAAGCAACAAACAGTCGCACCCTTTGGCTAACGCGTACGGATCTTTACAGTACGTAATTTTCTTTAAAATCTTTTTTGTATTTTCAACAGACACAGGGTCGTACGCGCGGATCTTTGCCCCTTCCTGCTGCAACATTTTAATAATGTCTACCGCCGGGGCATTCCGCATGTCGTCGGTGTCAGGTTTAAAAGCCAGCCCCAAAACCCCGATCACCTTGTCTTTAACAATCCAAAGCTTGTCCTCAATTAAACGAACAAAGGACGCCTTTTGATCTTCGTTAACGTTGCGCACTTCTCTTAAAAGATTAAATTGGTAACCGCTCTTTTCACTCAACCGGATGAAAGCGTCCACGTCTTTCGGAAAACAACTTCCACCGTAACCAACACCGGCGTTTAAAAAACTTCGCCCAATCCGTTTATCAAAACCCATCCCCTCAGTAACTTTCAAAATATCAGCACCCACTCGATCGCAAATCTGCGCGACGGCATTCGCGAACGAAATCTTGGTAGCCAGAAAAGAATTGGAGGCGTGCTTAATCATTTCCGCTGAATTAATATTTGTCACAACCATGCGCGTCTTGAGCGGTTTGTAAATTTCGCGCAACAATTCTTCGGCCTTTTTCGACTCTACACCAATCACCACACGATCCGGATTCATAAAATCCTCAATCGCTGAACCTTCCCTCAAAAATTCCGGATTCGACGCCACGTCAAAATCAATCTTACCTCTGTACTTTTTGGGCAAATTCAATTTCACCGTCCGCTCAATCCTCTTCCCCGTCTCCGCCGGAACCGTTGATTTCTCGACGATCAGTTTGTACGAATCCATGTTCACCGCGATCTGGCGCGCCACATTTTCAACGTAAGTCAAATCGGCATCCCCGTTTTTCTTGGACGGCGTTCCCACCGCGATAAAAATTACCGTTGCTTTCTTTGCAGCCTCTTTAATCGACGAGGTAAACGTTAATTTCTTTTTCTTCATCAGCTTCTTCATCAATTCATCAAGCCCCGGCTCATAAATCGGCACTTCGCCTTTTTTAAGATTGGCAATTTTTTCTTTGTCATTATCTACACAGATAATATGATGTCCAATCGACGCCAGGCAAACGCCTGACACCAATCCGACATATCCGGATCCCACAATGGCAATATTCATTACACCCTTCCCTTCAAAAAAATTTCACCTTAATTGTTTGTCTTTTCCCAAAACTCCCTACCCGCAAAAAATTAAAGCGAGTTCTGCGACCCTGGCTTGCGCCGGTTAAACCGCGTACTAAAATCAAACCCGATGTCCGGGAAATCCTTCAACGTAAAGACCAGCCAAATCTCGCTTCCCTCCCCGCACGTCTCATTGAAATTAATCTCCAGCTCCCAGGCATGCATGTCACGCACAACGCTGTACTCCTGTTCCTTATTCGTCCCCGTCTCAAGATCAAATCTTTGATACATCCGAAACGCCCACTTCTGATTAATCCGATATCCCCACTCGCTCGTCAACTGGTCATCCACGTCCCGGTTGTACCTCTTCCCCAAAATCAAATACCAATCATCGTCACCGTCATTCAAACGCAAATCAACATTCGCCGTCTCACAACGGCGTGTAATCGTATTAAAGTTCGAATCAAAATTAAAAAACACCCAATCGTAGGGCCTGATTTCCAAATCCGTCTTAATATCATTAAAACCGCCCTTCCCCGGGTCCTCTTTCAACTTAAAATCAGATGTCAAAAGCAACCGCGCCAAATCAACACTCGCGCCGTCGCGTTTGGTCTGCAATTTATTTTCAAGAGAAAATGTCAAACCATGACTTCGCGAAATACTATCAATACCATCAAAGGCGTCCAGGTTTTCTGAAGGGATCGTCGGGTCATGCACATACTGGTACGCTACCGACGGGCTGATAATATGACGCAGCATGTTAATGTCCAAGCCAAAACGATCAGTCTCAGCCTCAAAAACACGATAAAACTTTGTGCTAATATCCGTCCCTGTACGAAACGCGCCACGGATCGAATCATAACCCGACGGCTCTTTTGTCCGTCGATAATATGTATGCTTTGAACCTACAAAGGGCCTAACCTCCAAAAACGACACTTTCATCGGATACGACAATTCATTATCCGCATGCACGCGCGTGGTTTCTTTTTTATCAGCGCTTGGCGAAGCGTTCTTCTTTATCAGGTTCGAGTACGTTGTTGTACTCTTTAAATAAACGCCTGTTTCCCACAGCTCATGATTCGGAAAATTATAACTAATCTCCGGCAACCTTTCAACCATTGCCACAAACCGGTTAATCCGCACATCAGACCGCAAACTTAACGTTCCTTTCTTTAATGCATGCGTCAACAAAAAGTACGTCGAGGGGTCTTGATCTTGATCATGTTGCCTCTCAAAATAATCCTTCAAAAACGCCGGATCACTCAACTGATAATACTGCCCCACCATGCTTGTCTTTTCCGTTGCCTGCCATTTATGACGCCATTCAATTTTGTAACGCTCCCTTTCCGGAGTCGGCTCCAGCTGTTCTTCGTAAAAATGTTTAGCAACAAGCGCCCGTTCATTCATGAAATATGTGCGCACCATCCCGCTGCCATAATCCGTTGTCCGATAATCCACGTCAACCCCGGACGCGAAATCTTTTCGTTCCCGATAATCCGCATGCAGCGTCATGGTCACATTGTCATTCAACGGATGACGCCACCGTGTTAATAAAAACGCCCCCCAGTCCTTGTCATATCCCGGTGTCATCAAAAGCACCGGTTTCTTATCTTTTAAATTCTGAGTAAACCGCGGAATATACATTATCGGCAATTTCCCGACGATTAACCGCACGTGCCTGGCAATCGCCTTTTCCCCGGGATACACATCTATCTTACGGCTCAAAAACTTAAAATGCGGTTTATCATGATCGCACGTCGTCAAATATCCCCGCTCCATCCGGATCTGTTCTTCCCCAACTTTATCAATACTTTCACCGGATCCATAAAACGGATCTGAGAATATATCCGCGTCCTCAAATTTCCCCTTCATCGTATCAAAATTAAACTTCAACCGGTTCCCGGAAACCTGCCCTTCTTCATTAATCAAAACAACATTCCCCTCAGCGATCGCGATCTTTGTCTGATTATAAAATTCCACCCGATCGCAAAGAAGCTTCACCCCCCCGCGCTCCACAGACACATTCCCCTCAGCAATAACCTTATCATCTGTCATTGAAAAATCCACACGGTCACCATTAATCTCAACCAATGTCGGCTCAACCTGAGCAGCCGCCTCAAAGGCACCCATACCTGCAATCATCAGAGCAAGTACGGCAACAACCATTCCGGACTCAAAAACTTTTCTTATCCCCCCCGGCATATCTTAAAACTCTCTTTCTTTCATCCTGTTATTTCTACGTTACCCTGATATTATCCTTCACGTCCCCTGCCTAACCTGTTCTACCAAAACCTTAGCACCAACAATTCCGGCATCGTTCCCTAATTTCGCCCGGACAATCTTAACCATTTTTCCCTGCACACTCATCGCGCGCGCCTTGATTGTGCTTCGTATGGACGGAAAAAGAAACCGGTGACTTTTCGAAACACCCCCCCCGACGACAATATGCGTTGGGTTTAAAAGATTCACAGGGCCAACCAACCCGTTGCCCACACGCTCTCCTGTCTGTTTCCAAAAACGTAGCGCGCGCTTATCACCTTTCGCTGCCAAGGCACTGACCTCCTCCAGCCGCATATCTTTTCTCTTAAATACTTTTCGCGCCTCTTGCTCCAGCAACGCATTGCCAACATACCGCTCAAAACAGCCCTGCCCACCACAGCTACACCGCGGCCCGACCTCATTTAACGGCATGTGCCCAATCTCGCCCGCCACATACCCTTCCCCGCGATATAGCGCGTCATCAAGGATCAACCCCGCGCCTACACCTGTGCCCAACGTAATACAAATAATATTCTTAAAACCCTGCCCTGCCCCAAACTTCCATTCGCCAAGCGTAATCATGTTGACGTCATTTTCCAAAAATACAGGGACCTTCAACTGTTTCTGCAAAATCGCCTTTAATGGCACATTTCGCCATCCGGGAATATTCGGCAAAAACTTCACCACCCCTTTTTGCGGATCAATCAATCCCGGCAAACCAATACCGATACCCAGACAATCTTTCCGGTCAAGCTTGTTTTCCCGCATCAAGTCCTTGACACAAACTGCGACAGCATTGATCAATTTTGTTTTATGACGAACAAAACTCTTTGTCACTAAAGAAGTTCGCGCAACAATCCGCCCGCCAGGGTTGATCACCCCAAACCCAACATTTGTTCCACCAACATCTATCCCGATTACAAAATTTTTCATAAAAAAACATCCGGAGAGGCATCTATATTATAAATATAGATAGTAATAATAAAATAATTAATGGCTTAAATTCGATTCATTCTACATGAAAAGATTCTACGATTCAAGATGAAAAGAATTAAAGAAGTAACCGGTGAGTTACTGCTTCGGGTGAATGGTGTAAAATAAGCTCGCTTGATACTTTTGATTGCTCGCAACTATTTTATGGCCGTGTAGGAATTTCG
>JAGLHE010000005.1 GCA_023143685.1 Candidatus Omnitrophota bacterium | reverse complement strand
TGCTTTTGAAACAAGAAACTGGATGTGTGGATGCAGTGCGTTAAGAATCGCGGCTGCTTCCAGCATCGGGGGAAGAAGGGTTTCTATTTCTTTGTCCCGTGACCCCGGAAGAATTCCGATAGTTAATTTGTTGCTTGTGAAATTGACAGCATCCAAAACATTTTCACGGGAAGTGTCAGCTTTGACTGTGTCAATAAGCGGGTGTCCGACGAGATCAACCTCCATTCCATGCCTGGCGTAAAATTCTTTCTCAAAGGAGAAGAGGACAAGCATCTGGTCGACAACTTTTTTGATTTGTTTGACACGGCTTTCTTTCCACGCCCAGACTTGCGGGCTGATATAGTAAATAACCTTAACATTCATTTTTTTGAGTTTCCTGGCGAGGCGTAAATTAAAGCCGGGGTAGTCAACGAGGATTACGGCATCCGAGTTTGTGTCGCGCACTTTTTTTAAGGTAAGGTTAAAGATCTTTTTGATTTCGCTGTAATGCTTGATGACTTCAATGAAGCCAATGACCGCTAAACGTGTCATATCCGTGTAAAGCTCAACGCCGGCTTGCTGCATGTTTTGTCCGCCAAGGCCGGAGAAAGTGATGCTGGGATTGATCTTTTTGATTTCAGTAACAAGATGCGCGGCGTGCATATCGCCTGATGCTTCGCCGGCAATGATAATGAAATGTTTGGGTGAAGGGTTCATTTATTTTTGTGCGTTAACAATAGCTTCGCAAACCCCAAGCGCCAGCTTTAGCGCGTCACGGCCTTCTACTCCTGAGACAACGGGCTTGGTGTCAGTTTGAATGCAGTTTACAAAAGATTCGATCTCTTGCTTAAGCGGCTCGTCTTTTTCAATAGGAAGAGCGTGTTTTGAAATCTGGGTTCCGTGTTTTTTGTAGATGAACGCCTCTTGCTTGACGTAGTCCAGCGATATGTAGGTGTCTTTAAGAAATATCCTGATCTTGCGCATAACCTCGTCGGAAACGCGGCTGGCGGTCAAGTTGCAGACGCACCCGTTTTCAAAAATCACGCGTACGCTGGCTATATCTTCGCGGTCGGTTAACACATTGACTCCCACGGCGTGCATGTCCTTGATCGGACAATCGTTTAGTCCCAGGATAATATCAATGTCGTGGATCATCAAATCCATTACAACACCGATGTCGAGTGACCGGTTGGGGAATTTGTTAAGCCTGTGGCATTCAATAAAAAGCGGGTCTTTGGTGAAATGTTTGATCGCTAAAAACGCAGAGTTAAACCGCTCGACATGTCCGACCTGGAGCTTGAGGTTGTTCTTCGCGGCAATATCGATCAGTTCGTCAGCCTGCGCGACGTCCATGGTGACAGGTTTTTCAATCAGCGTGTGAACGCCGTTTTCGAGAAAGAATTTGGCGACTTCGTAATGCGATGTTGTTGGGACACAAATGTTTACGGCATCAACCTTTCCGAGCAGGTCTTTGTAGTCTTCGAAAAAAGGGACGTTATAGTGGCTGGCTAAACGTTCTGTGCGATCAGCCTTGGTGTCGCAGATACCTACTGTGTTGACAAGGTGGCAAAGTTGTTCGGCGTAAACCTTCAGGTGGCGTGAGCCGAGATGTCCGATTCCGATAACAGCGATATTGAGTTTTTTCATGTACTTGCTCCGTCTTTTAACGCAAGATGTCAGTTTTTTATTTTTTCTTATAACTTACCACTTACAGCTTAGCTAGAGTAACAAAGACCTCGACAAAAGTCAATTGCTATGCTAATATCTGCGGAATTAATTAATAGTATATATATAAACGTGTCCACGTTCGTAGCGTGTAGCCCTTTGCACGTAGCACGCAATAAATCATGAAAAATTACCTAAAACTCCTCAGTTTTCTTAAAGACCACAAAAAGCTTTTTGGCACAGCGATCGGGTTTATGTTCCTTGCGAGTTTTTTTGAAGGGTTCCAGTTGTCTTTGCTGGTGCCTTTGATTGACCGTATTTTTACAAAAAAGGAAATTATTGTCCCTGGCAACGTTCCGGAGTTTATCAGGAATATGGTTGATTATTTAAACGCAGTGTCGCCGGAGGTTCTTTATAAAATGTTGCCGGTGGCGGTTTTGGGTATGATTATTGTTAAGCAGGGGTTTTCTTACATTTACCAATTTTTAATGAACGATGTTTCGCAGCGTGTTATCCGGGACGTGCGCGAACGATTGTACGCCAAGATTCAGAATTTTTCTTTAGATTATTTTAGTGAAAAGCGAACCGGTGAGCTGATTTCAAGGATCACCTTTGATGTTGGGATTGTGGAAAATGCCGTTTCATATGCGGTGACAGATCTTTTCCGTCAGTCATTCTTGATTGTGATGTATGTTGTTATTGCGTTTGCGATTCACTTTAAGGCAGCGCTTGTGATTTTTCTGGTTTTCCCGCTGATCATTTGGCCGATCAGCCGGATTGGAAAGAAGTTGC
Organism: Candidatus Omnitrophota bacterium; assembly: GCA_023143685.1. Taxonomy (GTDB): domain Bacteria; phylum Omnitrophota; class Gorgyraeia; order Zapsychrales; family JANLHA01; genus JAGLHE01. The sequence continues at coordinate 2,145 of JAGLHE010000005.1, read as the reverse complement.
GGAAACTTGCGCAGCGTTCTCAGGAGAGGATGGCGGATATTAACACGATTCTTTTAGAGACAATTTCAGGCGTGAAGGTGGTGAAGGCTTTTTGTACGGAGCAGAATGAGATTGATCGGTTTAAGAGAAAGAATTTTGAGTTTTATAAATTGAAGATGAAGTCGGTCAAGAGGATGTTGTTGACCGGGCCGATTACTGAAATTTTTGGTGTGGTCTGTGGGATTATTTTGATCTTGTGGCTCGGCAAACAGGTTATGAATGAAGAGTTGTCGGTTGGTATTTTTATCCTCTTTTTTGCGTCGATTATGCAGGTCATCAGTCCTCTTAAAAAATTAGGGAATGTGAATAATTTGACCCAGCAGGCGTTGTCAGCGAATGAGCGGATTTATGAAGTGCTGGATGCGGAGCCAACGGTTAAGGAAAAAGAGGATGCCATCGCTGTGCCTGTTGTGAGGAACCAGATTGCTTTGGAGAATGTTACGTTTCAATACGATAAAGAAAATGGTGTGATTTTAAAAGATATTGATCTTCAGGTGAACGTTGGCGAGGTGGTAGCAATTGTCGGGCCGACAGGGACGGGCAAGTCGACGCTGGTTAATTTGATTCCGCGATTTTATGACCCGATTAAGGGGAGTGTTAAGTTTGATGGGATGGATGTCCGTGATGCCTCATTTTTGTCGTTGCGCAAGCAGATCGGGATTGTTTCGCAGGAGACATTTTTGTTTAATGATTCTGTTAAAGCGAATATCGCGTACGGGACTTTTTCGGCGACACAGGAGGAAATTGAGGCAGCCGCGCGCAAAGCGTATGCTCATCGTTTTGTTGTGAAAATGCCAAAAGGATATGACACGGTGATCGGTGACAGGGGGTTCCGTTTGTCCGGAGGGGAAAGGCAGCGGCTGGCTATTGCCAGAGCGATTTTGAAAAATCCGCCGGTTTTGATTTTGGATGAAGCCACGTCCCAGTTGGATTCAGAGTCAGAGAAATTTGTGCAAGAAGCGTTAGATGATTTGATGAAGGGAAGAACTGTTATTGCGATTGCGCATCGATTGTCTACGATAAAAAAGGCGGATAAAATCGTTGTTTTGGACAAAGGACACATTGTTGGGCAGGGCCCGCACGATGAACTTTTAAAGACGTGCGCGTTGTATAAACGGCTTTATGAGACGCAGTTTCAGGTGGATTAAGTGGTGATTTTTCGCGATTTGTGGGCAGAACAATAAAAATATTGCAAAAGAAATAAATTTGTTGTAAAAAAAAAGATTTTTGTGTATACTATGTGAAATATTTGCCTTAAAGTTGATATTTTGTAAATTTTTGTTGGAAAATAGCAACTGAATATGTTGTTTAGGAATGAAGTGAAGGGCGGCATATTCAGGGATGATGGGCATAGGGCCCAAAAAGAAAAACCATAAAATCACTTATGTTCACTTGACTGTGCGGCGCGGTTAAAAAAGATTAAGCGTTGTGACTGCCCATAAGTGAAGAGAATCAAGGAGGAAACATGCCGGACGAAGTATTAAAAAAATTGCTTGAGAGTGGTGTCCATTTCGGCCATCAAACACGCCGATGGAATCCAAAAATGAAGAGATTTATCTTTGGGGAAAGAAGTGGTATCTATATTATTGACCTCGAGAAAACCAGAGATTGTTTAGAAGCCGCGTGTGATTTTGCTAAAGACTTAGCATCCAAAGGTGGCAAGATTCTTTTTGTTGGAACAAAGAAGCAAGCAAGGACCGCAATTTCCGGGGAAGCTGAAAAAGCCGGAATGCCTTATGTGAACAGTAGATGGCTTGGCGGTTTTTTAACAAATTTCCAAACCGTTAAGCAGTCTCTTGGAAAATTGCGCAAGATTGAGAAAATGGAAGAAGACGGGGTTCTGGCGAACCTGAAGAAAAAGGAAGTCGCCACTATTAATAAAGCGAGGGGAAAGCTGGTGCGTGATTTAGGCGGGATTCGGGATATGCTTGATTTGCCGCAAGCGGTTTTTATTGTTGATTCAAAAAGAGAAGATACCGCTGTTAAAGAAGCGACGCGTTTAGGGCTTCCGATTATTGCTTTGGTGGATACAAACTGTGATCCGGATTTAGTGGATTATCCGATCCCTGGCAATGATGACGCTTTAAAGTCGATTCGTTATATTAC
>JAGLHE010000049.1 GCA_023143685.1 Candidatus Omnitrophota bacterium | reverse complement strand
CCATGTCTTTTTTAACCGATGGCATACCATATTCGTTATATTCTATTACATACTCCAGAGGACTTCCGGGTTTCATGACAGCATAAAAAAACCTTTTTATTGGAAGATTATCCTTAAATTCAACTTTTGAAATTCCTTTGTTCCAGCCTACATGTTGAATTAAATTTGATCCTTCACAATAAGGATACGTTTTCGGATCCTTTTTATTTACCCGACAATACAGCAGCTTTATTCCGCGGTGCCCCACATCTTTCATCGTATGATCCATACACCCTCCGGCCTGACAATACCCGCATCGTTCCGAGTCACCGTACGCAACATATTTGGGATCCATCTCATTACACTCCGCGAATTTCTGGCATCCGAAAAATTTCTTTTCTGTACCCGTATATACATACTTCTCATCACACCCATGATAACTTGCTTCCAGATTATCAGAACATGCTACATGCGCCTTAATCTTCCAGCGTTCATGGTAATATACATTAACCTTAAACCCTTCCGGGCAGTTATAGCTATATTGCTCAACCATTTCCAAAATCTGGTCTTTATTTCTTATGATCCCGCCATTGTATAAACCATTGTCATTGATAAAGCCTAACAGTCCAGCCCCTCGAAGTTCTTCAATCAGCTCCTTTGACCATGATGCTTTAACGCTATATGAACACCATCCATTCCAAGCAGACGGCTTTAACCCCTCAAGGTCAACCTCCGGGCACAATTCATATGCGTCCACAACCTCTCTGTCAACAATCTTTGCCCTGTACCAAACATCATCCCCCTCTTCTTTTACCACCGTCACTTTTTTTCCATTGATTCGTACCTTACGCTCCCTACTTTTTTTCTCCCTCATTTCCCTCGCCCTCTCCTCCAACCCCGGCTCCATCAACACAAAAAACGGAATCGACATCCGTACATACTGCCGGCATTCTTCTTCCAACCTGTCCCAATTCATTATCAGGCATTTACTCAACTTCTCCGCTCTTTTCCGGCTCGGAGGCTTGCGTATATTCAGCTTGTATCCGCAATACTCCTTCACAGCCGCCCGGCAGTGATCCGTTTGCCTGTCAAACTTTTCAATATTTTTCTTTATATCTTCGGCACAAGCTGAACTAACCTTATCCATATGCTCTTCCAAACAACGAACCACTCCACCGGCATCTCCCTCCTGTATATCCGCGCAATACGAATCCATTACCTTCCCATCTTCCTCAGTACAGTGGGGCATTAAATTCGCACACTCGCCCGAACAACACAAACTAATAAATATGACACTATATAATAATGTTTTTCGCATTTTTCCCCTCTCTTTTGCTATCTAGGCCCACTACCTCCCCCTCCTCCGCCTGTAGTCTTGTTTTTTACCAGAATATCCTCACTGCCTGTCACACTTCCGCCACGGCCGTCGGTGATCACCACAGCCCGCCATCCGGATAAAAGGTCTCCACCGTCCCGCTGAGCTTACCGTCCGAACACCCGGCCATGAGATACAATTCCCCCGACGGATAAAAGCGTTCATCCATACCGCCCTCCTCACTGCATAACGGCGAGGTCAGGGCAGAAACACGCGTGAGCATAGGCTCGGTGCCCTGCGCCTGAAGAGGAGACGTACACAAAAAGATTATCAAAGTAAGCGTTCCTGCAAGGTAAAAACGGAAGATGTTCATCGGTGGGTCCTTTCGATTATGAAACCTGGTTAAATCTTTTTTTAGCCTTGGCATCAATGCTATTTTTAACAAATTCAGCTATGGCTTTTAATGGATTGTTTTATGAAAGGGCAATAATTGTAATAGCATCCCAGCTGTCGCCGATTTTTAACTGGCCGGATTTAAGATGGTCAGATTTTTTAAAGATTCTTTTCTTGGTATTTTTATAAAACAGGCTTTCTCCGTTTAAGGGAATTTGTTTAATTAGTTCCCCCTGAAAAAGTGGATATTGATTTCTTGTTTTATCGCCAGTTCTTTCGCCCGTCGAGACACAGTTGTTAATATTGAAGCTTAAACACAAGAGCGATTTCTATGGTAAGGGTAGACCGTTTTAGCTCTGTTGGAATAGGGCGAAACGGGCAGGCTCTTTTAATTGTTGACATAGCTTCTTTATCAAGGATATCAAAACCGGATGATTTAGCAACCTTAATATCTCGAACATCACCATCAGACAATAAAGTAAACATAAGATAACTGATGCCTTGTATCCGCTGTTTTTTTGCCCAATGAGGATATCTCCGGTAAGATTGAATTTTCTGTTTAACCATGTCTTGATAACGAAGCATTGACTCATCGTCAGGTTTTAAAATTTCAATCTTTTCCTTGGCAACAACTTGGCCTGGTGCTTCATCAAGCGCTGTTTTTTCAGTTTCAGGATTCACGGATTGTTGTATTGCTTTAACAATTTGCTGCTTAATTTCAGGCTCTGATACAGGCTTTTCCTCTGGAATTTCGATTTCTTTCAGCTTTTTTTGTTCTCCGAGGTGTTTAATTTCAGGCAGAAGCTGTGGCCGTTCTATTTCTATATTAACAGTAATTTCTTCCGCCTGCTTATCTTGAGGCAAAATCATATTCGCCCCTGCCAGGCCCAAAAAAAGACAATGCCCTGTTAAAGAAATCAAGAATGCGGTTTTAATTGACTTATTGCTTTGCATCTTCTTTTGTTTTCGTCGAAATTAACAGGCCTTCGGCTTCTGCCTTTTTTGCTATATCCAAAACTTTTACAGCTAAGCCTAAATCTATCTTCTCGTCTGCTCTTATTATTACAGTTTTTTGTTTAGCCTCCCTTATCTTAACCCGCAATTTATCCGGAAGGCTCTCGAGACTAACCATTTTTTCATTTAGATATAAACTATTGTCATTAGAAATAGAAACTATTATTTCTTCCTCAGGATGAAATTTTGCTGTACTAGCTGTTGGGAGTGTTATTTTGATTCCTGGCTGAGTAACAAAATGTGAAGAAAGCATAAAGAATATCAAAAGCAGAAAGACTATATCTATCAACGGAGCTATATTAAAATCTGTTTCTACTTTTTTACGTCCTTCAAATTCCATAGTTATCCCCTTTTATGAAGCATGTTCTATTTCAAGGAGTTCGCCTGCTTCATCTCTCAAACGCGCGCTGATATTATCCACGATGCCTTCAAAATAATGATAAGCAACCAGAGTTGGAATAGCTACCGATAAACCCGCGGCTGTCGTAATTAACGCCTCCCAAATTCCACCCGCCAGGACAGAAGCATCTACCCGCCCGCCTAATTCCTGGATTTTCATAAAAGCCTTAATCATGCCCGTAACAGTACCTAATAATCCCAACAAGGGGGTAATATTGCCTATGATAGCCAGCCCGCGTAAATTTGCCTCTAATTGCCGGATAATTTTAGATCCCGCACGAGAAATTATTTTTTCTTGTTCCTCTTTAGCCCGATTACGGATACGGATTCCTATTGCTAAAATGTGCGCCACAGGATCATTAATGTTTTCGCATAATTTCAAGGCTTCGGTAGTTTTTTTCTCTTTTAAAAAAACTTTTACTCTTGCCAGGAGGTTAGGGACTTTAATCTTTGCGTGATGAAATTTGTATAATCGCTCCAAAATTATGGTAGCTGAAATTACCGAACATACCAATATCGGCCAAACTAAAATACCGCCTTTAAAAATAAATTGAAACATTTAAGTCCCTCCTCTGTTTCCTTCCCTTCTGTTAATTTCTAAAATGTGACTTTCACTCCTCCATAAAATGATCTTCCGGGTGAGGCGTATCCCTGAATCTGCTGAAAATTCTTATCAAACAAATTCTCTATTCTTGCTAATATTTTAAAATTCTCCATCACATCATAAGATGAATTAAAGTCAACCGTAGTATATGCTTTTATTTTGCTTGTATTCGCGCTATCATTCCATCGGTTTCCGACATAGCCGGCAGATAGATTCAGATTTCCTTTATCAAGAAATGCCCAATTCACATTAAACCCTGCCTGGTTTTTCGGCCTTTTCGTTAAGTCTTTTCCTGTGTCATTATCTTTTGCTTTAGTATAAGTATAGTTAGCTCCGATTGTTACAGCCCCGATTGGTTTAAAAGAATATTCCAATTCTAAACCTTTTGTTTCCGCGTTATCAATATTCTGATACGTATAAGAATCCATATCAAACTCAACCATATTATCAAATTTATTAAAAAAATAGGTTAAACCAAAGGTTGCTTTGTCTTTAAAAAAACTTTGTTCAAAACCAAAATCATAACTCTCGCTTTTATCCGGGGTAAGGCCTGGATCACCATAATTTGAATAAAGCTGGTATAGTGACGGTGCTTTGAACCCTGTGCCCAAATTAGCTTTCAGGCGGGTTGCGGTTTTTTGCACAAGATACGCAGCGGATATTTTATGCGTTGTTTCATTACCAAAAAATTGATTGACATCTACTCTTAAGCCAGGTGTGATAAATAAACTTTCCCAAAGTTTAAATTGGTTTTGAATATAGTATCCTTTGTTATCCATTGTTTTTCTATCAAATCTGTTCCACGAAGCTTTACCGTCTGCAAATCCTCTTTCTTCTTCATATTCAAAACCTGCAGTAGTTTTAGACCAGTCAACAGGATATACATTATGCTGCCATTCGATTTTTTTTGTGTCTCCTTTAAACCAATTATGTGTGTTATCTGCCGGATCTACAGAATCAGGGTCATCCTTATACTTCCTTTCGGTTTCAGCATAACTAAAAGAAAGTTTATGTTCCCATATTAAATTGATAGATTGATCAATCGCAATTTTTCCCAAGGTGCTTTTCCACCATCCTTTTTTATTCGGGTCATCCTGGTTTGCGCCATCATCGTAGTCGTATTTAGCATCAATATGGCGCAATACAAAATCGAGATTCGCATTTTCAAAGACAGCATATCCTACCCGTGCTGAAAATGTAGTATTTTCATAACCATCGTCTTCAACACCACCCGAAGCTTTTGATACACCGTCAGTATCCAGGCGTAAAACTGACATTGAATAACTCAGTTTATCCGATGAACCACTAAGGCCTAACGTTTCTTTAAAAGTATTGTGTGAGCCCCCCTCAAATGACGCATCCCATTTTTGTTTACCCTCGCCTTTCTTGGTTATAACATTGATTACTCCACCTATAGCATCTGAACCATAAAGCGTGGATTGTGCTCCACGCACAATTTCAATTTGTTCAATATTACCTGTAAGCAAATGAGCAAAGTCGAAAGACCTGTCGGTTGCCATAGGATCATTCAATTCTACGCCGTCGATCATTACTAAAGTATGCCCGGGCTTTGAGCCTCTTAAATATATGGATGTTCCTCCACCCAGGCCGCCATATTGCATAACTGCCACACCCGGGACATCACGTAACACTTCAAGGACTGTTCCTTTATTCTTCTTTTTTAAATCATCAGCTGTAATTACTGTGGTTGAACTTCCTGTTTCAGCTTGATATTCTTCAGTCTTTGTAGCTGAAACGATCACCTCTCCAAGATTATATTTAATGTTGGCTTCTTTTTTCTCGTTAGCCAAAACGGGATCAGTCACAATTAAAGTCAACATACTAATTAATATCAAAATTTTTATTCTCATGCGTTTCTTCCCTTCCATTCCAGTAGAAGGGGTCAAGTCTTGATTTGTTGACTTGGTCTTTTTAAATTTGACCAAGTCAACAAATCAAGACTTGACCCCTCAGTCAGTAGACTTGACCCCTCAGTCAGTAGACTTGACCCCTCAGTCAGTAGACTTGACCCCTCAGTCAGTATGACCCCTCAGTCAGTAGACTTGACCCCTCAGTCAGTAAGTCAGTATACAGTATAAGTCAGTAAGTCAGTAAGTAAGTCAGTATTCAGTCAGTATAGTCAGTATAGTCAGTATTCTATTCCTTTTCTTCTTTTGATACTTTTATCATAAGGGTGTTTTACCTTTTTTATTCTGCTGACTAAATCTGCGAATTTGATCAGCTTAACAGGCGCCCCTCTTCCTGTAAGCACTACTTCTAAATCAGGTGGTTTTTCCTGAAGCAACGAAATGACTTCGTCTGTTTTTAAATATCCGCCTCTCAAGGAAATATTTATCTCATCAATAATAAGAAGATCATATTTTTTGCCTTTAAGTATTTCTTTAATAAAGCCTAGCCCTTTCAAGCAATCTTCACGAACACTCGCGGCATGTACTCTTTTATTGCAAAGGGAATGTTTGCCGGCTAGTGCGAATACATCTGCTCCGTTCTTTTTCAAAACAGCGTGTTCAGAATAACCCCATTTTTCAGGATTCTTGTGGAAACTTATATAACAAACCTTAAATCCATGCCCAAGCGCTCTTATCGCAAGGCCTACGGCAGCGGTTGTTTTCCCTTTTCCATCTCCGGTATATACTTGAATAAGTCCGATGGATTTCATTTATCCCCCCTCTTTAACCGTTCTTCTTCTGACACCAACAGCATGTATGGTTTTGAAGAAAAAGGATTTTCTTGAACTATAACAACTGTTTTATACACATCTTCAATAACTTTATAATCCAGAATTTCTTTGGGCGGTCCTTCTTTATAGATACGGCCTTCATTAATAAGAACCAAACGATGACAGTATTCGCTGGCTAAATTGAGATCATGCAAAACCATAAGAACTGTAAGATTAAATTCCCGGTTAAGTTTTTTAAGAAGATCCATAATTTCTACCTGATGAGTTATGTCTAAATGGGCGGTAGGCTCGTCTAAGAGAAGCAACTTTGGTTCCTGCGTTAGGGCGCGCGCAATAAGAGCAAGCTGTCTTTCGCCACCGCTGATGTTGGCCATCAACTTGTCTTTCAACCTCAGAGTGTCTGTTAATTTCATGCATTTATGGGCTATTTCAAGATCCTTTTTCGATTCTAAAAATTGCATATCGCTAAAATGAGGGATTCTTCCTAAAAGGATAAATTCTTCGACACTAAGGTTGTTACCATTAAAACTTTGAGGAACAACTGCAATAACTCTGGCAAAGTCCTTGAACTCCATTTGAGCTATATCTTTTTTTTGAAGCATAACCGATCCTTTGTTAAGCTTAAGAATGCGTGTTATTCCTCGAAGAAGTGTGGTTTTGCCAGACCCGTTAGGACCAATAACTCCAACAAAATCCCCATCATTTAATTTAAAATTAATATCCTGAAGAACGCATTCTTTGCCGTATCCGCAAGAAAGATTTTTTACTTCCAGCATTATTTTCCCTCTAGAACAATTTGTCGTTTTGTTAAAGCATAAACGAAAAGACTTCCGCCCAGTATGCCGGTAATTACCCCAACCGGCAGTTCCATTGGAGAAATCACTGTCCTGGCCAATGTATCGCAAAAAATTAAAAAACTCGCCCCGCAAAGAAAAGAACTTATTAAAAGAATCCGATGGTCTCCTCCTACAAACATACGCACAAAATGAGGAACGACTAATCCTACAAATCCGATTATGCCGGTTATAGCCACACTGCAACCGGTAAGAAAAGAAGCGAGAACAAAAAGGAATCGTTTGGTTCTTTCTGTGTTTACACCTAAATGCATCGCCTCTTCTTCTCCTAAAGAAAAAGCATTAAGATCGAGAGAAAATTTATAAGAAATAATTAATCCTGAAACAGATACTAATACTGCTGCCTTGATAAGAAGCCAGCTAGGTTCTTCTAATGAGCCCATTATCCAGAACACAATACCGTGTAAATCTTCTACGCGGGATATGGCCATTATGAGCATAATTAATGATGAAGTAACAAAACTTATCATTACCCCTGTAAGAAGAAGACCCTGGATTTTCAATATGCCTCTTTTCATGCTCAGAGAATAGACCATTATTATGACCAACCCGGCGCCCAGGAAACCAGAAAGAGGTAAAGAATAGATACCCAATATTTGATTTAACCTTAAAACAATATTCAAGCATACACCTAAAGCCGCTCCGCCCGAAATGCCAAGCGTATATGGTTCAACCAAAGGATTTCGAAACATTCCTTGAAGGATGACCCCGGCAAGGCTCAACGCGCCACCTATAGCAAACCCCAGGATAATTCGGGGAAGGCGAATATCAAAAAGAATGGTATATTCGATTGAACCTTTACCATTAAAAATTAAAGTTATGATCTCTTTAGGGGATATTCTACTAACCCCGACAGATAAGGATATGCCCCCAACACACAAAAGAATCCCTGTTAATGCGGCTATCCAGATAATCCAGCGGATGATTTTTTTATTCATATATTTCCTTCTTACTGATGCAAAATTTCAACTACTTCTTCTAAAGTATCAACAAAACTCACAGGGGTTGGACTGCAAAGCTTATTAGAATCAAGAACATAGATTCTCTTATCCTTCACTGCTGTTATAACTTTATATTTTTCCCAGACTGTTTTTTCCTGATCCCCAACAATACCCATCGTTACAATAAATATCACGTCGGGATTATTCCTTAAGACTTCCTCTCGTGAATAAAGTCCGTTCTTCAGGTCACGAGTTATATTAATCCCCCCGGCAAACTCAATAAAATCATTAATAGAATAATCCTTTGTTGCAGCAAATAATGGTTTTGCGCCTATTTGCGCGAAAACCTTAGGTTTAGGTAAATTCCTGACGTTTCCCCTGATTGCATTTGTTTTGTCTTTTGCTTTTTTTATAATGTTTTTCGCTTTTTCTTCTTTACCAACGATTATGCCTAACTTTAAAAATTGGCGGCATATATCGTTAAAATTTGTTGCTGTTGGAAAAGTGATTACTTCTATGCCTACATTTTTTAATTTATCCTTTGATTTTTGTTTCACTAATGTTGTTGTTAATACTAAATCCGGCTGAAGAGCAACGACTTTTTCCAAGTTAAACCCTTTGACTGTTCCGACTTTTTCCTTCTCGCGGGCCTCAGGCGGAGTCTCGCAATATATCGTACAACCAATTAATTTATTCTCTACGCCCAACAGATATAGCTCCTCGGTGATTGTTGGACTAAGAGAAATTATTCGTTGCGGATAATTCTCTTGGGAATACACACAAATACTCTGTAAAATCAGAAAGATAAATATAATTAATGTTTTTTTGCGCATTTATTCCTCACATGAGAGTTCCAGGAAATAATGTTTTTCCTGGGATATCTTTTCACCCGCGCTGAATGTCACAGGTTCTTGAAAAAATGGCCCGTCATAAACAAAAGTGTGATATTCGCCATTTTCTCCGCAAAGATCGACATTGCTCAAGTTCTTCAAGTCGTTTATAAAATCACTATTTATTTCCCTGCCTAACCATTCTTCACCTAAATAATCACGATTAACAGCTACAACAATAGCCTTAAAGCCCACATCAATAAATTCATTTAATAAATCTTCCCGGTTATCATTCCATAGGGGCAAAAAAGGAGTTATCCGGCTCTCCTTGCACACTCTTTCTACCCAGTCACGATGAGGTTGTAAATCAATATCACCGAATACACCTTCGTTGATATCGTTATTTTTAAAATCAGCAAGGGCTTTCTTAAATTCATCTTCATAAGATTGCCAGGTTGCTTTTATTTGAGTAATAGGAATTCCCATTGATTTAGCCTGTGATTGAAGCAACTTTACTTCTAATCCATGTGAGCGGGAGTGTGTACCATTTTCCGAAATCATGTTTAACAGATGCGCTATTTCTTTATTCTCATTTTTCATCATCCGATAACACGCTAAAGCCGTATCTTTCCCCCCGCTCCAGGAAATAAATGTTTTCATCTTCATTCTCTCCAATCTAAAACGTATCCACAGATTTTGCAGTGAAAAGACTTTTGCATCATTCCTGCTCCACATCCCGGGCATTGTTTTTCATTTTCTTTAGGTTTCGGGATATCCCCAACCACATTTTTATAAATTTTGTAATAGTAAAGATGTTCTTTATTTAGAAACTTTATCCCGTATTGATTATTATTAAATTCTTCATCCGATACTTTGTCAGACAAAATATCCCTGAGATAATTCATGCCTGATCCGTATTCCAGGGGCCGCTTACTCTGCCACGTAATTTCATCAGGCATATCATCTTCAAACGCTTTACGTAAAATCCATTTTCCCCATACATCACCATTGTCTTCGCGTATTTTAAGCGCATTAGGCACCTTAAGAGCAAAGTTGACAATTTCTTTATCCATAAAAGGTTGTCTTATGTTAAGGTCGAATGAATCAGCAAGAACGTTAGAACTAAAAAACATATTGCGCGATATTCTCTGAATATATTCCGTTAGATTTTCAATATCTCTCATAAAGGAGTAGCCGGCAAATATCTCGTCACTGCCGTCACCTGTAGCAATCTTGTTTATACCAAGCTTTTTAGCTTCTTTTATACCAAAATATACAGCTAAATCATTTGGAATCGCGGGATCAAAAGATTTCAATATTTTTATTACTTCCGGTATATTTTCGATAGCTTCATCCACACTTACTTTCCTTAAAACAGGTTTTACATTGAGAAATTTTGATAATATTTCCAAATAATACAAATCCTCTGCCTTATCTTCCAGGCACACAGACACATATTTAACAGCAGGGTTAACTGCCGCCAAAACAGATGTATCCAACCCTCCGGAAAAAAGAAGCCCGTCATAAGGTTCTTTTTTTATTGCATGTGTCAGCATTGTCTTTAGATCATTGATAATCGATTTCATAGTATCTTTTTTAGCGTTTTAATAAGCTGTACATTTTCTTTGTGAGATCGGACAGCAATACGGAAGAAATGCCCGGTTAGCCCTTTAAAATTTGCGCAATTTCTTACGAGGAGACCTTTCGCAAGAAGCTTGTTTTTTAAACAAGTTGATGTCAGGTTACGGCTTTTTATCTTGATAAAAATAAAATTTGCTTCTGATGGATAAGGCTTTAGGCCTTTAATTGTACTGAGCTGCGCAAAAAGGAACGCTTTTTCTTTAGCAATGAGTTCTTTTGTTTTTTGAATATAAGCAATATCAAACAGCAGATGCTCCCCTGCTTTTTGAGCTAAACTATTAATGCTCCAGGGCATTTGATGTTGTTGCAGTTTTTCAATATTTTCTTTATGAGAAACTAAAAAACCTATCCTTAGGCCGGGAACAGCAAAAAATTTAGTAAAACTCCTGAGCACAATAATATTTTTGCGTGTTACTGCTTCTTTAATAAGCGAATATTTATCTTCATCCGGCACAAAATCCATAAAAGCCTCATCAACAACAATCATATTGTAAGATAAATCTTTAATACTGCTTCTATCATCAGCTATAAAATTTCCTGTTGGATTGTTTGGGTTGCAGATAAAAATAGCGTCTGAATAATCTGCTTCTTCAAGATGCAGCTTAAAACCTTCTTTTTTTTTAAGTTTTACAAATTTAATATTGGTGTTTACAATTTTTGCTGCGCGCTCATATTCTGTAAAACAAGGCACAGGCAGAGTAACCGAAGAAGGTTTGAAACAATTAAAAAAGAGGTATATAAGTTCTGTAGAGCCATTTCCGAGCAGAATATTCTCTTTATCCAGGTTAAAATGTTTAGCTATTGCGTTTTTCAGAGCATACATATCCGGGTCGGGATAGTGTATAAGAGAATCCAACCCTGATTTTAAAGAATTCTTTATTTTTTGGGATAAGCCCAAAGGGTTGATGTTTGCGCTAAAATCAATCACATCTTTCTTGTGCCGGCGTTTAATATCGTAAATATCGCCGCCATGTTTATAATAATCTGTTGTTTTCATTGCTCGTATCTCTATGTGGCCTATGAAATTTTTATACTATAAAATTATTTTTTTAATCAAAAACGATAATACAACCATAAGTATTGAACAAATAATGCAGATCTTTACTGCTTCAGAAATGCAATGTATAGTTATTTCTTTTTTTGCATCTCCAATAAAATAGTAATCGTGCTCTTTACCTTGGTATGAACATGGCCCCCCAAGCTTTATTCCTAACGCCCCTGCCATTGCCGCTTCTGAAATGCCGCTATTAGGGGATGAATGTTTTTTTCCATCCCGCAGCATAATATGAAAAGCGTTTCCTGTGTCTTTACCGGAAAGAAGCGACGCTACAACTATCAAAAAACCTGTTATTCTTGCGGGTATAAAATTGGCGAAATCATCAAGTTTTGCGGCACACCATCCAAAATGAATATATTTTTCATCCTTATGGCCTATCATCGAGTCAAGAGTATTAATTGCCTTATAAATGATTGCCAATACAGGCCCTCCGATAAAAAGATAAAATAGCGGCGCGATGATGCCATCAGCTGTATTCTCCGCGATACTTTCTGTTGTCGCGGTAACAACCTTCTCTGTTGACAATGAATGAGTATCTCTACCGACGATACAAGAAAGCTTTTGGCGCGCTTTAACAATATTGTTTTCCGCAAGTTCATTTTTTACTGAAACTGCATGCCCGGTCAAATCTTTTGTCGCAAGAGTTGTATAACCTATGAATATCCATGCAATATTGCCTAAAAGAACATTAATACTTCCCGCGGTTTTAATAATAAAATAAGCAAATGTAGCGCTTACCATAATCACACTAACTGCAATAAATGTACCCGACAACCTGTCGTTGTTCTTATTAAGAGTTCTGGGTAATTTTTTATCAAAAAAATTAATAAGTCTCCCCATTGCCCTTACCGGGTGAGGAAACCATGATGGATCACCAAATACTAAATCCGCGATATATGAAAAGATTGCTAATTCCATAATAAAAGACCTAATAGCAGTATTGAGGTTTCTGTGATTTCACTCATCGCGCCAACCATGTCTCCTGTCATGCCGTCTATTTTTGTTTTAGCATATTGCAGATACAAAAATGCGCATAAAAGTCCTCCCAGACAGATAAACACGCCTTTTATCTGTAATAAAAGGCCGGAGAATATCAACGTAATAAGCCCGCCAATTAAAACATCTTTAACCCTCGCGTGACCGATAAATAATTTGCCTTTTCCGTCTTCCCGCGCGTAAACACTTAAATAACAGCCTAAAGTCTGGGACCATCTTGAAAACACAGTTGAGATGATGATTATTTTCCAAACAACATGCGGGTTTATACTTATTAATAATGTAAATTTAAAAAGCAAAAGAAGTACAATACCTGCTGCACCCACAGCACCAACATGGCTGTCCTTCATTATGCGGAGGATTTCTTCTTTAGTCCTGTTCCCGTAGAAGCCGTCACAAGTATCTGCAAAACCATCCAGGTGAAGCGCTCCTGTTATCACAACAGAAACAATCAAAGCAACAGCTGCCGCAACCATGTGTGATAACGGCATAAAAATGTGCATTATCGAAACAGTCACTGCCCCTATTAAAATTCCAACCACTGGAAAATAGAGTAATGATTTTGTGTAATCTGTTGACGTGATACGCGATTTAATCTGAACAGGAATTATTGTTAAAAATTGTAATGCTATCAGAAAATATTTCATAATTTTATGTAGTTACATTCTCCCCTTCTGTCTTTTGGGAAACAGATGCACTTTCAAATGTTGCCATCTCTGTTAAAATTTTCACAGAAGCTTCGACAATACTCATTGCGAGTGCAGCGCCTGTTCCTTCTCCCAAGCGCATATTAAGATCTAATAACGGTTTTAGTTTCATATGTTCCAGCATTACCACATGCCCTTTTTCTACAGAAGAGTGGGCAGCTATCATATAATCCTTCGTATTGTTCTGTAGTGTATAAGCTATCAAGGCTGCTGCTGTTGAAATAAAACCATCAATTACAACAGGAACTCTTCTCGACGCGGCAGCTAAAATTACTCCTGCCAAACCGCCTATTTCAAACCCGCCTGTTTTTGATAAAACATCCAACCCGTCTTTTGGGTTTGGCTTATTTATGTCCAGTGCTTTTTTTATCACTGATATCTTATTTTGAAACGCGTCATCATCTATACCGGTTCCTCTTCCGGTAACATCATCTACTGAAGTGCCGGTTATAGCAGAAACTATCGCACTGGAAGGTGTTGTATTGCCAATGCCCATCTCACCTGTGCCGACAATGTCTATTCCGTTTTTATACTCATTTTCAAATACTTCAATGCCGTGCTCAACAGACGATATCGCTTCTTCTCTTGTCATGGCCGGGCCTTTAGCGATATTCTTTGTGCCATAATTAACCTTTTTGATAATCAGATCAGGGTGTTTATCCATATCTGAGGCAACGCCCATATCAACCACAATAACCTTTGCGCCCACATGCCTTGCCAGCACATTGATTCCGGCACCATCACTTAAAAAATTGTAAACCATTTGCGGAGTCACCTCTTGCGGAAAGGCACTAATGCCTTCTTCAACAACCCCATGATCTCCCGCCATTGTAAATATAACCTTATTTTTAACCGAAGGATTTTCCTTGCCTGTAATCTCAACTATCTGTATTGCCAAATCTTCCAGGCGGCCAAGACTGCCTTGCGGCTTAGTAAGATTATCAAGTCTTTTCTGGGTCGTATTTTTTAAGGAATAATTAATTTCTTCAATCTTCTTTATCGTTTCATTTAATAAATCCATCCTTGCCCCCTTTTAAAATATTAGGTATACCTACCTGCATAAAAATAACATTATCTGCTTTCTTAGCCATTTGCTGGTTAGCAAATCCAAGCAAATCTCTAAATGTCCTTGCCAATTTATTGTCTGGAATTATGCCGCTTCCCACATCATTAGAAACGACAATAATATTAGCTTTGACTTTTAATATTGTATCTGTAAGAGCTTTTATTTCCTTATTAATAGCAGGCTCAGTTAAGTTTTTTTCCATGAGATTTGAAACGAAAAGGCCAAGACAATCAATCAGGATAACTTTATATTTACTTTCAAGTTTTAAAAGTTCTCTTTTAAGATCAACACCTTCTTCGATTATTTTCCAGCTTTGCGGCCTGGATTTTTTATGTAGGCCTATCCTCCTTTTCATTTCTCCGTCTTTAAATGTACAAGTCGCGATAAAAGCTGTTTTTTTCTTTAATGCTTTTGCCATCTTTACCGCATGGCTGCTTTTACCGCTTCTTGCTCCTCCGAAAATAAAAGTAAAATTATTCATCCCGCTTTTTAACCTCCTGATAAATGTGAAGTGTTGTTTAACTCAAGAACTTTTGGTGAATGAATACAGGAATAATCAATGATGTTTATTGCGGAATTATCCTGTTCTATTTGCCAGAATTTATCAATCTCATAATTCAGCGCAGCGCACAGGATCGCTCTTATGGGCCCGCCATGTGTAATGAGAGCTATTTGCTGATTTTTGTGTTTAGAAAGAAGCAGGGATAGGCCTTCATGAATTCGTCTTTTAAAATCGTTAAATGTTTCACCTTCGGGAAGCATTGTTTGTAATGGGTTGGCTATCCATGAGCGGTAAATATCCGGATACCGGTTAATAATTTCAAAATACGTTAATCCTTCAAGCACACCAAAATTCATTTCCCTGAAATTCTGCATTCGTAGAATTTGACAATTTTTAAAAAGAATTTCAGCGGTTTCAACAGCCCTTGTAAGATCACTTGAGTATACAAAATCGACATCACAATCATTAAGTCTTATTGCTAAACTTTCAATCTGGGTAATGCCGGTTTCATTTAACGAGGGGTTACTAAACCCGCAATAGCGCCTGTCGAGATTGTAACCGGTTTCACCATGCCGTATAATTAACAATTTCATGTTCAAGTTTCTCCTCTAAAAATAAAATAAACTCGCTTGATTTTTTTGACTGCTCGCAACTATTTTATGGCCGT
>JAGLHE010000048.1 GCA_023143685.1 Candidatus Omnitrophota bacterium | reverse complement strand
CTTTGAAATTCCTATACTACAAAAAATCCTTAAGCTCCATAATGGAACTTAAGGATTGCACCCTGCTTACTTAGTCCTTAATTTATTGTATTGCTATGATGTCTCGCGCACATAGATACAAAAATATATAGGCAGGTGTTCTGACTTCCGGATCAATCTACTCGTCAAACCTTCCCATCCGTAAACGGACAGTGGCATTTCTATGACTTTCGTACCCGGTTACAGCGGCGGGACCGCTCCTGACTTTAACAGGATTTCCCTTTTCTACTTTTATAGAGAAAAGAACCTATATATTAACTTTCTTGTTTGCAGGTAGAATACCTTAGTTGTTTTAATCTGTCAACCCTATCCCAAACAATATCTGTTCTATTTACCCAAGGCCTGTTTTAAATCCATGGCATGCTCTTGCTCCATAGCTAATATATTTCTCAACTGCTGAGCAAGGGCAAATTCTTTTAATTCTTCTGCTTGCTCCACCCTTTCCTTGTATCGTTTTATCGCATTATCCTCTCCGTTCAGGTCCTGCTTAAGCATCTCGATATTGTCATGTGAAGTGTATATTTTGCCGACATCGATAGTAGGAACTCCTTCGAGAAAATCAATTTGATCGGCCAATGTCAGGGCATGTTGAATTTCTTCGGTTGCATGAATTTTTAATTCTTTGATAATATTGCCGAATTGGGCTCCTGACATGACTGCAGCATGTTGTATATACTGTATTGCGGCAGAATATTCCAATGCCAGATCCTTGTTTAGCAACTCAATTAATTCTGTTTTAGTTATGTCCATTTTTTACCTCCATTTTAGGGATGTGTAGGAAATATATTTATCTATTTTATACTTTCCTATACTGTGAAAAAATTGTCAACTAGACAACACCTCCCACACCAGGACAAACAAAAAGACGTGTTTTCTTAAGAAAAACGGATTGTCTATGGATATAAGGCAGGTAAATTCCCGACGCTGATGACGTTTTATCATTATCAGGAGAAACACTGTGCCCGTATCCGCACAACCAATGTTTTGCGGTTGCGCGGGCACAAGAAAGTCAAAAATATTTGGGAAGGGATAAATGACGATCAATACAGGAAAGTATAAAACAAACAAGCTTTTCTACACGTCAACTAAAGAAGATGTTGCCTCTTTTTGTTGGATTACCGAGTATGTCCATATTGCGTGTAATCAATGCCCAGCTCATCCATGCTGGCTTTCATCGCGGGGATAAATCCTTCGGGTGTTTCCGCAAAAAAAGCATCCACCATATCTTTTTCACCAATAACCGTACGGCGGTTTTCTTTAACAATGCTTTCTGCTTTTTTGGATACTCGAGCCTCCGCGATCCCGCGGATCAAAGCAGGGATTTGTTCGAGTATTTTGTCAAATTGCTCCTTTGGTGTCGCGTCCCATGTAATTTGAGTACTTGTTTGAGAATCCATAAAAATCACCTCTTTTGATTTTTGATTAAGGTTATAACCTTTTGACCTTAAATTTAATTTTCCCGCCATCAGGGCAGGTGATGCCGGTTTTACAATCCGGATTTTTCTCAAAGTTGAAGTTTGCGCCAAAATTCATTTCAAACAAAACAGGAAACAATAAGTGATACGCTGCACCGCAAAAATCCCTCGGTGTCTTCAGTCCTTTAACTTGCCACTTGTCTCCTGTCTTGTATCCGTAGGTGCATGTGCCATCACTATATTCAACTTCAATTTCCATGTCTTTAGGATTAGGGCCGGTGGGTTTTTCCTTCTGCGGCTCAATAATGACATTGCCAGCCTCATCGAGCAACTCAATCTTAAACGCCATCTTCCCTCCATCAGGACAGGTTGTACAGATAGACGCGGTATTTTCCATAAACGGAAACCGGCCGCCAAAGGTTAGCGCGTGCATGCACGGAAAAGCTGCGTGAGCGACGCCCAGACAAAAATGTTCTGGAGCGTGTGTGAAGTCATCAAGGATGAATTCATCTCCGACTTTATAATTGTGGTAACAAAAATTATCTTCGGATTTTATAACCGTAAATTTTAATTTTGAGAATTTCATGTGTGCTAATTCTTTGTCTTTTTCCTGTTGATTCTTTTTACACTCATCTTTACACATACCTGCTCTCCATTTCTTTTAAAATATTATTTAAACACTGTTTAAGATATTTGAAATCTTCTTTTTGTCGGCTTTTGTTGTCGTGTCACAACTGATATTCTTTAACTTGTTTAAAAGCGTGGTAGTGAAGAGGGTCGCATTTTTTGAGTTTTTCGATTGTCTTATTTCTTTTGAGAATGAGGGCATAACTGCGGTAAAGGGCTGGATAATGTTTTTTTAACATTTTAATCGCGAATCGTTCAGCAACCCATTCATTAATAATCTGTTGTTTTTCAGTGTGATAAGGCAACGGTTTAACAATATGGCCTAATTCATGAAACATCTCCTGCACCCAAACACATTTTACGCGTTTCCCGAGCTTTCGGGAGTTATATTTCACCCATAGATTTTTTCCCTTTGCCGCAACGACGGCAAACGGGTACTCCATCCGGTTATCTTGCGTTACCTTGACAGGCCCCTTGAGATTCAGCCGGCCTGCCCAATAGTTTAGTAAAATCTTAAACTCTTCGGATTTTGTTATTTTCATGGTGTTCTGGTGAAAGTTATTCTTCTTTCATCTCTTTTATAAGGACCTTGAGTATTTTTCGATTTAACTCTTCCTGGGCTTTTTCGATTTTTTCAAGACGTTCATCAATTTCGGCAAATCGGCGCGCCATATATTCACGTGTTCCTTCGACAACGAACTTTGACCCGACTTTTTTTGTCTTTGCCCCTTTAGGTACAAGAACGCTGCTATTAGTTCCTGTTTTGATGACCTCCATTCCCTTAGGGACGTCTTGCTCCTTCTTGTCGAGCGCAAAAACAAAAGTTGATGATAACATGCTCCCTAATACAAAGATGACTAAAAATTTTTTTTTCATATTCCCCCTTGATAGTCATCGTTTAAAAACCGGTTGACTTGTGCATCCATATAGATGTCCCTGGATCTAATTTTTCGTTTAAGAACAATACCATCAAACGTTGTGCATCGGCTTAATGCCACATATATCTGGCCATGACAAAAAGCCCCTCTTCCGATATCAACGACAATGTTGCTGAAAGTCTTGCCTTGACTTTTATGAATTGTAATAGCCCAGGCTAACTTCATTGGAAATTGTTTAAAAGACCCAACTGCGCGTGACTCGATGGCTTCCTTTTCCTCATTATAATAAAACTGAAAAATTTCCCATTTAAAAGGTTCGACTTCAACTTTTTTACCGTCTGCCAGGGTCACCTGAACCGCCATAGCATTAAACCCTGCATTAAAAATGTCTGTTATCTCTCCGATACTGCCGTTGACCCATTGTTTTTCAGGATCATTATTAAGTAACATGACCTGAGAGCCAATCTTTAAATCCAACGTTTCGTGTGTTGGTAAATTTTTGTTTTTAAAATTTCCTTCAACTTTTCCGTCATGTGTAAACAAGTCTTCGTTTAAAGCGTGCAATCGTTCATAATTTATTTGATCAGCCAGTTTGTTGGTTGTGGTCAGGTATACATAAAATTCATCGTCGCCAGGTTCAAAAAACGGGTCATGCCTGGTATTAAGAGTACAAAGATGCTCCGGAGTAATCCGGTTACGTCGAATAGCATCCAGAAGGTTTAAAAAATTCTGGTCCTGTTGTCGATAATTTTTTTCAAATTCGAGGATTTCAAGATTGACCTCTTCAAAAACCTTAGCATCAAAGAAATAAGGGCTTTTGTAAATTGTTTGGAAAATATATCTTTCGTCCGGCAAAACAACAGGGGCTAGTTGGTAGAGATCCCCTATTAAAATCATCGGCACACCGCCGAACGCCTCCTTGTTTTTCGGGCCATAAAGACGCAAAAAGGCATCAATGCAATCCATAAGATCTGCCCGCACCATTGAGACTTCATCAATGATAATCATCTCTA
>JAGLHE010000047.1 GCA_023143685.1 Candidatus Omnitrophota bacterium | reverse complement strand
GTTGGCGCCAGGACAACCATGTTCTTTTTTATTCTGTTACGGCAATATTGCAAAAATGTTGATTTGCCGGTCCCGGCCTTTCCAGTGATAAATAAATTCGCTGATCCGTTTTCAATAAAATCCAATGCACGCAAAAATGCGTCATTTATTTCAATATCTTTTTTTGCAAGATTTGTTTTCTGAGATGTGATCATTTAAAATAAGCTCGCTTGTTTTTTTGTTTGCTCGTAACTATTTTATGGCCGTGCAGGAATTTTGCATACGGTTTTTGAAATTCCTGTACTATAAAACAACTCCAGTTCTAATTGAGATTTTTGGAATAAAGGATGGAGGCCATCTTTATCGACAATATAAACTTCTGTAATCGTAGTTCTTGAATTATGTTCAAGCTTTCGGCTTATTTTTTGTAACTGTTCGGCCTGACTTTTGTTTTGGGCATTATATAACGGCCTCCGGCTTAAATCATAAAAAATGAGTTGGTGCGTGCCGCGCAAAGATTCGCTTCTTTGATTTTCTTTGATCAAAGGCTCCAGTGAAACGTTTAATTCTTCCGGGTTGTTGTCCACAACCTTTACATGCGGGCTGAAGCTGATCTTTCCGTAATCTTCATATGCGTGTTTAGTTAGAACCCCGAGGAGCGAACAATACTGCACAAATTTTGACTCCCCGGCATTGATCTGCCGTGCAAGATCAGTTATTCCTGCGGAGAATTCGTTCCATTGAAAAGAATCAAATTCTTCAGACATTTCAACTGACAAAAGTTCAAAACAAAAAAAACCATGTAGTTTTGGTTCGACAGATGCGAAAATATTTGCAATTAATCCTTGAAAAGAATTCCAAAGCTCAGCCTCCTCTTCACGGATAATACTTGCCATGAAAACTTTTCCGGCCTGTGATTGCTTCCCTGTATCAAACGCAATAATTTTGTTATTTAATAAACCGCAATAGAACACTTCATCCAACTGTAAGAAATGTTTAAAAACAGGGGAAGATTTTCGTAAAAACCGCGGGAATATAAGTTGTTTTTCATTTCCTGGTTCGCGCATATTTTTTAACTATCTTTTCTTTTTCTAGACGTGTAAACCGCTTGATAGCAGCTTCATGTTTGATTGCACATCGAAAGTATTTATATTGTTTAACGTAGCTTAACTTAACCGGGCCTTTCCCTCTTAAATATTTTGCCCCTGCGCGTCCTTCGTTATGCGTTTTAATCCGTTTTTCTAAATCGTTGGTATAGCCGGTATAATACGTCCCATGTTTACATTTAACGATATAGACGAAAAAAACGGCTTTTCGTTTGATTTTGCGCAAAAGGATGTGTCCTGTCTCGTTTGGGGATTATTCCCAGCCGGATGGTTCCTTGGCAGCGACAGCTTGATTTTGTCCCCGGTTGCTGGAGGGTAGAAACTGAACGTTAGCAGCCACCACTTTCATCCGGCTACGTTTCTCACCATTCTCGGTTTGCCATTGCTCTTGTTTGAGCCGGCCCGTAACGACCACTGGGCTTCCTTTGCTTAAGTATTGATTGCAATTCTCAGCTGATGCCCCCCACACATCTACATCAATAAAAGCGACCTCTTTTTTCTTCTCGCCGTTTGAAATAAAAGTGCGGTTACTCGCAACAACGAGCGACGCAACTTTACTCCCGTTTGCGATTTCTCTAAGGACAACATCTCTGGCCAAGTTTCCGCCTATCACGACACTGTTAATTTCTAAACTCATCTTTACTCCTATACTGTTATGGTTACAAAAATGCTTTAAATTGATGAATTGAATTATAGGGGATTTTTATGAAAATGACAAATAAAATGATTTAGGTAGGTGTCATCTACGAATTAAGAATTTCATTCAGGGAATTACAGGTAAAACTCAAGATTTACCTGGCTTGTCGGGAGTTCGGGAGAGAGAAAAAATGCTGCACCTGCACAAATTCAAATTTTTCAGAAGGTTAAATTTCTGTTAAAACACCGCCGGTTGTGATTGTAAATGTTAACGTCCCTGTATTGTTGTTTATAGGGTTTGCTGTAATCGTGTAGGTGTAATCTGTCAGAGTGATGGTAAATGAATATCCGTTATATGTCTCGATAAAGAAATCTTTCGTTAAGTATGGAGGATCCGCTCCGATAAGTTGAGAGGTGGCAGCGGGGTAGATATGGTTAAGGGCTGCATAATTTTCCAGGGAGTTGGAAATAGTTTTTAATGCGGATCTGGCGGCAGATTCATTGGCTAAAATTTTTGCGCGCCTTAAATTCGGGATTGCGATGACCGCCAATAAAGCTAATATGGCGACAACAATCATGACTTCGACTAAAGAAAACCCGGATTTTTTATTCATAATCATTAAATTTTATCAGACTTTTTTGTATGGACAAAGAAGATTTCAGAAAAGCTATCAGCGTTTTTTCAGGGCCTTAATGATAGCAAGAATTTTTCGCAGGTTGCAGCCTCTGACAATCGTCGAATTAATACGAGTAATCGGCAAGTCGCCACCTAATTCCTCATAAACAGTGCGGCCATAATTATTGTTATCTACATCATAGCGTAAGTAGTTAATGCTGCTCACTCGTAAGGATGTTTCTAATTTATGGCAGTCAGCGCAATCGGATGACACAAAAACTTCAATCCGTTGCGATTGACTTTTTCCTTCGTGCTTTTTTTGTCCGGCTTCGTCCTCATATTCCAGTGGCACCGTATATTCTTCTAATATTGCTGACGTGTCTTCTTCCCCTGTTGGCTCCTCTTCTTCCCATGTCGATTCCTCTTCATCCTCTGTCATCTTTTCCGTTTCTTCAAGATCAACATTTTCTTCTGGAATTATTGGTTCTTCGAGTTGGTCTCTTACTTGATAGTAATATTTTTCAGGGATCCGCGCGTAATCAGTGTTAACAAAATGGGTCTTCCCCTGTTCATCAATGTAGCGAACCAATTTAGCTTCCGCGTAATTTAAAGACAAGAGAAAAATAGCCAGGATAAGGAAGAATCGTTTCATAATTAATCTATACCATATATTTTACTTGTTGTCGACCGGTTGCTCTGACGGAGCGAACCTGAAACTCTTCGCGAGGGCTATAAACAATTCCCGATATTTATATGCCTTTCGTTTAGGAATGACAGAAAAACTGATTCTATAATAATGTGTGCTGTCATGAACGAGAAAAAAGTCCATAAGGTATTTATTGGTGTCTGTGGCTAATTTTGCTTCGATGCGCCGGGCACCTTGACGGTTAATGTATACGCGGGCAAACTTGAATCCATCCGCGTAATCATAAACATATTGCAAGGCGGACGGTGTTAAGTCATCCAGGGTTATCCCTGATTCTTTTGATTTGCTGATTGTGGCTTTGACAGTTGCTTCAAATGTTTTGCGGATATCAAAAGAGATACCCTTCTCATCATGTTGTACTTCCCACTCGGGATCGCAAAGTATCTCAACCCCCAATTTCTTTTCATGACAGGCCGTTAACATAAAATCCGGATCTCGTTTTGCTTTTGGAGGCTTTGCGAAAGCAAAAGATATTATCCCTGATGAAATCAGAAGGATACAAGAGATAATGTATAGAACCGAACGTATTTTTTTAGTCCATAACATTTTCGTCCTCCGACTTTTCACTGTTTATGCTATACCCGCAATTCTTCAAACGGTTGATAAGGATATCTTCCCAATGATGATATTTGTCATAAGGAATGTATATCGCACTCGACAATCCTGTGGGGAGAAGAAAGTTTTTTTGTTCATGATACAGGATAAAAACATTTTCGCGTCCAAGCCGTCCGCAAAGAAATCCCGCATCAAAAACAATGTGCTGTGTAGATCTTAGCTTTGCATCGGCCGGGCTGCCCCTGTCCTTCGCGAAAACAAATTCATCGCCAGACAAGAGCACAACAGCAAAAGGGATTTGGGGATTTTCGTTGATGATTTTTTCAATTGATTCAGAAATATCAGGATTCTGATAAATAACAAGCGGTTCAATGTTTGATTTTTCAAGTAATTGCAAACATTTTTTTCGCATTTTCTCATGTAAGCCATGCAAGAAAAAGACTTTATTAAATACTTTTTTTTGGGTAAGCTTAAAATCTTCCAAAAGAGGCGTTAGCTCCTGTGAAGATTCAGGAGAATCTGCAGCAGGCTCAGCCGATTTCTCCTGCAAGTCCTCCTCAGGGGGAGTCTGTTCTTCAGAAATGTCTTTATTTTCTTCTGGCATAGCCACTCTGCTTATACAATTGTTCCGGATATAAAATTGTGTTCAATATTATCCAGTTTAACATCCACAAGTTGGTTTTCCAACGTTTGAGTTGATTTTGTTTTAACACGGATATAGTTATCGGTTAACCCTGCCCAAAAACCATCTTTTTTCTGTTCGAACAAAACGGTTTGAGTTGTTCCTGAAAACAATTCATAAAAAGCCTGACGTTTTCGATCCCTAAGTTCACGCAAAATATGGCTGCGCTCTTGAATAGTCGCTGGATCTACCGGATCAGCAAGTTTTTTGGCCTTGGCCATTTTGCGCTTTGAATAGCTGAAAACATGAAAATAATTAATCGGGGCTGATTTTAGATGATGATATGTTGTTTTAAAATGTTCATCGGTTTCACCAGGGAATCCAACAATAACATCTGTTCCAATGCAAATTTCAGGGACATCGCTGTGGATTCTTTGAATAAGGCTTAAAAAATCTTCGATTCGATAGCCTCTTTTCATTAACTGTAAAATATCATCATGCCCACTTTGCATCGGAATATGTAAATATCGGCACAACTTCGTTTTAGTCTTCATTTTTTGAATAAGCGTGTCAGGAATTGTTGTCGGTTCAATGGATGAAATGCGGATACGTTCAATCCCGGCAACGTCATCAAGAGCAGAAACGACATCTACAATACCTTTGCCTTTATATGCGTAGTGCCCGACGTTAATACCGGTAATGACAAGTTCTTTGTGCCCGGCATCCACAAGAACGCGTGCTTCTTTTAAAATATCATCAAATTCGCGACTCCTGGCTCGGCCTCGCGCGTATGGAATTTCGCAAAATGAACAAAACGAATCACATCCATCCTGAATCTTAATATTTGCGCGTGTATGCTGGCGATCGATGCCGGCAGCGGGAATCGTGAATGATTCCCTTGGGATGGTGGGTGCGACAATGACCGGATGATCTGACGCGGTTTCGTCTCTAATAATTTCAGGCAATTCCATTTTTCTGGCATTCCCGACAACCCATTTAACATTCGGCATTTCAGCCAGAATTTCTTTTTGAGTTTGTGCCTGGCAGCCAATCAAGGCAATCTGAGCCTGAGGGTTGACACGCTGGATTTTATGGACAATTTTACGGGTATCATTATCCCCGTGTTTTGTGACAGTGCAGGTGTTAACAACCACGATATCAGATGGTTGATAAAAATCCACAACTTGATATCCGTGGCTTTCAAACTGATTTTGCATAACAGATGTTTCAGATTGATTAAGCCGGCAACCAAGTGTATAGAACGAAATTTTAGTTTTCATACTTAAACATATAATTTTGTGAGATAATTCGATTGGTTATGCGAGGTCTTTTGTGTCTTTATACACCAAAATGAATGCATTTGCAAATTTTACTAAACTTAGTATAATAATGCTCTTTATTAATAGTATTATTATAAACGCAATGAAAATCGGCAAAATAGACATAGAAAATCCCATTGTTTTGGCACCAATGGAAGATGTGACAGATACACCGTTTCGGCTGATCTGCCGTCGCATGGGTGCGGATATTGTATATACCGAGTTTACGAGCAGTGAAGCATTGATCCGGGGTATCGAAAAGGCAGAGGCCAAAATCAGGATTTTGGATGAAGAACGGCCTGTTGCTATTCAAATATTTGGTGCTGTTGAGGAGTCGATGGCACAGGCAGCCCGGCTTGCAGAACAACAAAATCCGGATTTTATTGATATAAATTGCGGTTGCTGGTCAAAGACTCATGCTGCGCGGGGTGAATGCGCTGGATTATTACGCGACCTCCCTCTTCTTGAGCGCATTGTCCGCGCGACAGTTAAGGCAACATCGTTACCTGTTACGGTTAAAACCCGCCTTGGCTGGGATCAGGACAGCATTGTTATTCTGGAAGCTGTCAAACGTATTGAAAACGCTGGAGCGCAAGCTGTAACGGTTCATTGTCGCACACGCAGCCAGGGATACAAAGGACAAGCAGACTGGTCCTGGCTTGAGAAAATCAAAAAGGAAACCAATATCCCAATCATTGGAAATGGTGATGTTCTAACCCCGCAAGATGCAAAGCAAATGCTTGAAACAGGATGTGCTGGTGTTATGATTGGCCGTGGAGCAGTAGCAAATCCCTGGATATTTAAACAAACTAAACATTATTTAAAAACAGGCAAATTATTACCGCCTGCCTCTATCCAGGATCGCGTTGATTTGTGCGTTGAGCATTTAAAATTATCGATTGAACGGCGCGGCCCTTTTTATGGCCCGTTGACGTTTAAAAAATATTACGCAGGCTATTTGAAAGGCTTACCCTATGCTGCACGATTAAGGGGTGAGTTGATGCAATTCTCAGATGAAGAACGAATAGTTAACAGACTTAATGAATATGCAAAACAGCTCCTGGATATGCAGTCTAATGATGACGCGCCGTTTTCGCGTAGTTTAGCGTAAAGTTTGGCGTAATTTGGCGATAAAAAAATATGAAAAATATGAAACAATATGATGTTATTGTCATCGGGGCTGGCGGCGGTACAAAAATCATTTCTCCGGCAGCCAGGCTTGGGCTGAAAGTTGCATGCGTTGAAAAGGAGAAGCTCGGAGGCACCTGCTTGAACCGGGGGTGTATCCCGTCTAAAATGCTGATCCACCCTGCGGATGTAGCTGTACATATTCAGGAAGCCCATAAATTTGATATTCATAATGACCCCAAATTCAGTGTGGATTTCAAAAAACTTGTCACGCGCATTTCTAATGAAATTGATAAGGATTCAGCCGGCATAGTTGATGCTTAC
The DNA here is from genome assembly GCA_023143685.1 of Candidatus Omnitrophota bacterium. Classification (GTDB taxonomy): domain Bacteria; phylum Omnitrophota; class Gorgyraeia; order Zapsychrales; family JANLHA01; genus JAGLHE01. The sequence continues at coordinate 3,067 of JAGLHE010000047.1, read as the reverse complement.
GCAAAGAATCCCAACATAGATTTTTATCATCAAGAAGCCAGGTTTGTCAGCAATAAAGTCGTGCGTGTTGGTGACCGGGAATTAACCGCTGATAAAATTTTTATTGCTGTCGGTGCCCGGCCGCAGATCCCTGAAATTGAGGGGTTAAATGATGCTCCGTACATGACCAGCACTGAAGCCCTGCGCAACACAAAGTTACCTGAAAAAATGATCGTGATTGGCGCGAGCTATATTGCGGTTGAACTGGGCCATGCTTACGGCGCGTTTGGAACAGATGTGCATTTTCTGGTGCGCAGCCGGTTATTGCGTAAAGAAGACCGGGAAATCTCGGATGAATTCGCCCGTATTTTTTCGAAACGATACAATGTCCATCAGGGCGCTATCCCGAAAAAAGTTGAGTATAAGGATGGTGAGTTTACTGTGCATTGTGACGGCCTGGATACAGCCATCTCTGCAGATGCATTATTGGTAGCTACCGGGGTTGTCCCGAACAATGACACACTTGATTTGCAAAATACTGACATTGCTGTTGACGAGAAAGGATTTGTAAAAGTTAACGACCGATTGGAAACAACTGTTAATGGTGTGTTTGCTTTGGGTGACTGTGTTGGAAATTATTTTTTCCGTCACACAGTTAATTTTGAAGGTGAATATCTTTTTAACCGTATTTTTATGACAAAATCTGCGGAGCCGATTAAGTATCCTCCTGTCCCTCACGCAATTTTTAGTCATCCGCAAGTCGCTGGAGTAGGAAAAACTGAAGAAGAATTAAAGGCGGAAGGTGTTGATTATGTTGTTGGCCTGAATAAATACGAAAACAGTGCAATGGGAATGGCTTTACTTTCTGACTCGGGCTTTGTTAAGATATTAATAGACCGAAAAACACGAAAGATTTTAGGCGCGCACATTGTAGGCGATGAAGCATCGGATATGATTCATATGTTGATTGCCTTTATGACAAAAAACGGCACACTGGACGATCTCTTAAATATGATTTATATCCATCCGGCGTTACCGGAAATTGTACGAAACGCGGCAAGGAGGACAGACAATGCGTAACTCTGAGATTGCTATTTCTGTTCAAAATGTAACGAAGTTTTATGGAAAATTAAAAGCACTCGATGATGTAAACTTTGAAGTTCGACGAGGAGATTTCTTCGCGTTTTTAGGCCCTAACGGTGCCGGAAAAACCACAACCATCAACGTTATCACAGGGCTTTCAAATTATCGCGCCGGCCAGGTTGAAGTCTTTGGGCATAACACAATTATAGAATACCCTCAAAGCCGCCGTCTCCTCGGACTTTGTGCCCAGGAATTTAATTTTGATCCGTTTGTAACACTTCATCAACTTTTGGTTTATCAAGCGGGTTATTTCGGAATTCGTCCGGGTGCTGCTGCTAAACGCGCGGATGAACTGCTTGAACGGTTTCAGCTAACAGAAAAACGCAATGTCAAACATCGGGCTTTATCAGGAGGGATGAAAAAACGTCTTTTAATTTGCCGTGCACTCATCCATGATCCCGAAATCCTGATTTTGGATGAACCTACGGCCGGATGCGATTTAGAATTAAAATTTTTGATTTGGGATTATTTAACGCAATTAAATAAAGAAGGCAAAACTATCTTCTTAACTACTCATTACATGGAAGAAGCTGAACGTTTATGTCGAACGATCGGGATTATTAATCATGGGCGTATTGTGCGCATCGGGAATAAACAGGAAGTTTTAAAGGATAAATCCCTGGAGGCGGTGTTCCTGGAAGTGACAGGAACACATGAAGGAGGAAATATCAAATGATCAACAATCCTGTCGGTGTTTTATCTTTATCCAAGCGGGAAATTTTGCGGTTTTTCAGTGTGTCGACACAAACCATCTTTCCCCCTATTCTGATTTCAACGCTGTTTATGTATATTTTTGGTGTCGCGATTGGCAGCCGGATTGATTTTAGCGGGACAGGATTAAGTTATTTGGGATTTATTGTCCCGGGACTGATGACAATGCACTTGATTACAAGTTCGTATGAAAATACAAGCTCGTCGCTATTTATTGCCCGGTGGCATAACCATATTCAGGAAGTGCTCCTCTCCCCTCTTTCTTATTTTGAAATGGTTTTAGGATTGCTGGCTGGCGGTGTGGCGCGCGGTACGATTGTATGTGTAGGAGTTTTTCTTATTTCTTTACTCTTCACTCCAACAACAGTTTACAATCCTTTTCTGCTAATATATTTTATCTTAACAATATCCGTCATTTTTGCCTGCGCGGGGATGATGGGTGCTTTATGGGCAGAAGATTTTGGAATGCTCAATGTTTGGAACACGTATGTTATTTTTCCTTTGGTTTTAATGGGTGGGGTTTTTCATCCAATTGACATGCTTCCGGAAATTGTTCAGATAATTTCACGTTTTAACCCGATGGTATACCTTGTCACCGGAATCCGCTACAGCATGACCGGAGTCACGCATATGTCAATCCCGCTCTGTATGGGGGTCGCGTTGGCGCTGGCATTAATTTTATTTTATACAACCGTATATCTGTTTAAAATTGGATACAAATTACGAACATAATGACAGAGGCGTTACGAAAGAAAAATAAAAAGGATTTCTGATGAGTTCAAAAAATTTACAGTCACCAGATATATTTACTTCTTTGCTTATTGAAACCATTAATAATAAACAGCGCGATATTCTTTCCTGGTTAGATGGGTATGAAAAAACAACAGAGCTGCCGATTTATTCTTCAGTAGATATCCGTGATGCCGGTTTTAAAATGGCGGTTGTTGACACTAACCTCTTTCCTGCCGGGTTTAATAATATTTGCGAACATGGATTAGAAGATTCGGTGCATTTTATGCGTGAAGCGATCCGGTCGCGCGTTGAAAATGGACGAAACATTTTAATCATCGCAGAAGAACACACACGGAACACCTGGTATCTTGAAAACATCCGTATCTTGCAGCAAATTATCGAACGCGCAGGATTTAATGTTAAGGTTGCAACATTTTTAACGACGCAACCAAATTTTTGCCAGGACGCGGGATACATGGATTTTCAAACGGCAACAGATCAG
>JAGLHE010000046.1 GCA_023143685.1 Candidatus Omnitrophota bacterium | reverse complement strand
TTGATTATTATGAACAATGATTTAACCACCGGAATTCCCGATATTTTAAAACAATCTAACATTCCCATTTATCCTTCGGTTCAGGCAGGTTGGCATTCTCGTCAGAAATCACATCATTTTGAACATACACAAGAGTTGATAAACGAGTTTGCCCAGATTATAGGCATGGATGGATGGTTTTTTTCAACACAATTTTCTTTGGCCAAGGATGTCGATATTAATGAAGAAAAAGACCGTGCGCGTTTGATGGACAGCGCGTCAGAGCTTTTTGAAAATATTCGTCAAAAATATCAAGAACACCAGGTAGGGTCTAAACCGTATATTGTTTTAAAATCTGATTCAGGAACATATGGTATGGGTGTCATGATGATCGAGGATTCGACAGATATCTTCACCTTAAACCGCAAGCGTCGAAACAAAATGTATAAAGGCAAAGGATCTCAGGTTATCCGCCGTTATCTGTTGCAAGAAGGAGTGCCTACCAGATACCAAATTGACCAGCAGGTTAGTGAGGCATGCATTTATCAAATCGAAAACAATTTGGTCGGAGGATTTTACCGGTCACATTCCGCAAAAAGTGAGCGTGATAATTTAAATACAAAAGGTATGGATTTTAAAAAGATGTGCCCTCACTTAAGAAAGTACGGTGATTGTGGTGTACATCATGACATAAACATTTTTGATATTTATCGTATTTTGGCACGGATCGCCGGCATTGCCGCGCACCGTGAGATCATTCAACTTGAGGCTAATCAATCATGAACTTTGTATTTTTAATGGACCCGCTCGAAACGGTTATGATGGAAAAAGACACATCGTTCATCTTAATGCTCGAGTCATATAAACGGGGCCATAATGTTTATTTTTTTCCGGATGGCGGTCTTGTGCTTGACCGGGGGCGCGTGTCGTTTCATGTGACAAAAGTGGCTCCGCAACAACAAAAAGAAACCCCATTTATTCTTCATGAAAAAACTATTCTGCTAGAGGATGATGTGGATTGCGTATGGATTCGGACAGACCCCCCGTTTGATTATCAATATTTGATGCATACATGGATATTAGACCGCCTTTCAAAAAAAGTTGTTATGATAAACCGTCCGTCTGGAATTCGCGCGGTAAATGAAAAAATTTGGGCAACCCAATTTACCTCTATTGTCCCCCGAACAATGGTGGCACAAAATAAAAACGCGTTATTAAAATTTCTAGATGATGAAAAAGATATTGTTGTTAAGCCAACTGACGGATTTGGCGGGCAATCGGTTTTTCGTATTAAACAAGGTGATGTTAACACCAATGTTATCCTTGAAACCATCACGAAAAATTTTTCACGCGAAGTGATCGCCCAGCCATTTATCCCTGAGGCACAAAATGGTGATAAACGAATCATTCTTCTTAATGGTGAACCGTTGGGTGCTGTATTGCGAGTACATTCAACGGACGATTATCGGAACAATCTATTTTCGGGCGGGAAACCTGAAGCAACTGATATCACTGAACATGAAAAGAAAGTTATTGATATATTAAAGCCTGAATTGCAACGGATGGGCCTTTATTTTGTCGGGATCGATATCTTGGGTGATTATTTGATTGAGGTGAACGTAACCTCCCCTACCTGCTTACAAGAGATGAACATGCTTTATAATCAAAACTTAGAGGCAAAGGTTATTGATTTTGCAGAACAGCTAATTAAAACGTGTTGCGCGTAACGCGATGCCCTTTGCCATACAAGCAAGAAAGGAACAACAATGCCGGAATTAACCTTATATTATATGGAAACCTGTCCATATTGCCTGAAAGTCCTTCATTATATGGATGAACATAAAATTCGTATTTCCTTAAAGAACACAAAGGATAATGAGAATTTCCGCGAAGAATTGTTGGAAATTGGCGGCAAGACGCAAGTCCCATGTCTCTTGATTGACGGCAAACCTCTTTATGAATCCGATGATATTGTAAAATGGTTTGAAGAAAATCTAATCTAATTTTCAGCTCACTTGAGGTCTGATCGCATATTATATTTTTCAAAGTCAGCACATGATGTTAAGGTCTGTTAAATAAATATTAAAATATTACGAAACAGCTGACTAAACCTTCATTTCTTCAATTTGGCTGTTATCCAGGATTTTAGCGGTGATAGAACGAGGTTTTCCAGGGGTTCTTACGCACTGGCAGGAAACTTTCATTGATGAATTATCTCTATATTTTGAAAATCTTTGCACAAGCCCTGCCGCAACTTGAAAAACATCTTCCGAAGGGTTGTCTCCCTTTAAGATTAAAGTAGGCCCTTCCTTGTCTTCCAGGGCCATAATAAAATCATTTTGATGCGCATGGTGGACAATCGTTTCATTTTCCGCGGCATTGCGTCCTAAAATTGCTTTAAAATTCTCATCAATCCGGAAATGTCTTCCCCACTGCAATCCAACAGCTTCATTGAAGTCACGGTAGCCATGTTTGAAAATATCTTTCATGCGCCTTGAAAAATTTTTATCCGTTAAAAGGCATCCGCCGGCAGGATTAGGATAATCTGTAATGCCGAACTCCTCCGCAAGTTTTATTTGCGCTTTCCGGGAACGGCCAGAAAATCCAAAAAGTTTTGTGCGGTCAAGAATCCCTTTTTCCTCCGGTATTGTCGGTTTAAGCAGTTTTGCGCTTAAAGGACGGACCAGATGGCCTTCAACTACGCTTTCCTTCTCAATCAACCTTAAGCTGTTTTGCAGTTGAGACATCGGGCGTTGGCCTAAGACATCTCCGGTAAAAATAAAGTCAGCGTTGATTGATTTCATGTATTCATAAGCACGGGAAAACATATGGATTCGGCAGTCTTTACACGGGTTGAGTGCTGTCCCGTAGCCAAATCTAGGTTTCTTTATTATCTCAAGATACTGTTCATCTAAATGCATCACGATAAATTTAATATTAAGCTTATCAGCCACCTCTTGAGCCTTATCTTTATGACAACACCCCCATGGCATAGAAAAATAAATCCCATGGATTTCAAACCCAAGATCATGGATAATTTTGGCAGCCAGGGTACTGTCCAGCCCCCCGGACAGCAACCCCACAGCCTTATGTTTTGTTTGTAGTTGACTATTCATATTGATAGACCTTCATCTTATAATCCCTCTCGGCAATTCTTTCCCGCTCCTCAATCGAATAATTATCAAATTTATAACCTGCAAAAGTTACAGGATGAGGAACTGATTTTAAAGAACAAGGAATAAGGGACGGAAAAGAAGGGACGGATGTCCCCTGTTTTTCCTATCCTCTACTCCTTATTGACATCCGGGTCTATAGGTGACCCCTTCTTTTTTTAGTGAGTTGACCCGGAATAAGTTTGCAACCGTACTAGATTAAAAGGGTTTTGGACAACGTCTGTAAAAATCTTGAGTCAATGCTTTTTTTAGTTGAAATTGGCAAAGTTCCGAATCTTCTAAACTGCCACCAACTCTAGCATTTCTTCAATTTCTTGGACATCGTATTTCTTTTTTTGGCGTTTCTTGATCTCTTCTTTCATCTTAAACCTTAGGACATTTAAATATTTTGATCCGCCAATTTTTTTCAACATCGGCTCAATTTCAAGAAGGGCTGCGGACGTCCATCGGATCAGCTGATAGCTCCTCCGCCATCGATCAACTTTATCTGTGTACGCAGCCAATTGCGACATAACAGATTCGATACAATTTGTTGTGCTTAGACTGCGTCTTAATTCAGCCGACAATCCCAGACTATGCAAGGTTAGCGTTTCTTCTAATCCTTCTTTTAAACTGTTCGCTGCTGATATATTGATATTGGCTAGTTCTCGATAAATGGTTTGCATTTTCGATTTTGCTTCTTTGTATGTCGTTTTTCGATATGCCTCTTGCAGCCGTCTTTTAACAATTTCCTTCTGTGCTTTATCTAGATAGCTGATAATGTTCTCGCGTTTATGCCATTGGCATCGTTGAACAAATGCATATTCTTGAAACTTTTTGCGAATACCACTGATTAACCCTTTCGATCCATCAACAACGAATAAAATTCCATCTTCATACTTTAATCCTCGTTTTAATAAATTATCAAACAATTGATCAACAACCGTCGAGTTTTCCGTATGAGAATGTTCAATGTCTAAAACGATTTTCTCGCCGGAAGAAGTTACGCCAAGGACAACAAGCAAGCCATCTTTGGCGTAACGTTTTCCATCTATAAAAATACATAAAATATCATGCAAGGCTAATGATCTGCGTTTTATTCTCCGGACTTGTTCTTGAGTCGCGCGTTTGAATCTTTTAGATAAATTAGATGCGCTTATTCCAAAAACTTCGGGGACCAGTTCAGAACACTTTTTGTATTTCCGCATACTAATCCCACATAAAAGCTTTAACATGGTTTTTTCATCTACAAGATATGGTTCTTGTAATTTTTCATACGATTCAAGCGGGAT
>JAGLHE010000045.1 GCA_023143685.1 Candidatus Omnitrophota bacterium | reverse complement strand
CGTCGGGAGCAAACTTATTGCCAGCACGTACAAACCCAGGGCAACTGCCAGAAGAAAACATGATGACACTCTAAACGCACCAATCCTTTTAAACAATACCGCCATAAGCCCTACAAGCAGCAAACCGACACCTCCCTTCACAAGTAGCGAGAAAGACGCGGCCTGCTTTAAAAATTCACAAATTGGCCTGACAATATAAAGTGTCGAATAAATCAAAACAACCCACCCTCCGGCAAGCGACCATCGATAAAAACGTTGTGTCTTTTGATCATTCATAAATAACCCTCACGCTGTGGCCGTCGCTTTGTACAACTATATCCCCTTCTAAATCTGTCCTCAAAACCTTACCCTTTAATTTAGATAACTCGTGCTCAAAAGGTTTTTGATATATATTTTCCCCTGTTGAAACAATAAAGATTGAATCATTTCCAAACGCCTTCGCGAACCGATCATCTATTTCTCCCCCGTGGTGAGGGATCTGAATACATGATGCGGACACAATTTCCGGATAATCAACAAAAAGCTGCTTCTGCTGTTCCCTCTGAATATCCGAAGTCAAAAGGAAAGATGTCTCTTGATAAACAAGCTGTAAAACAATCGCGTTTCCATTTCCTGAACCCGTGAGGCGCTGAGGGTGTAACACTTTTAAGTAAAGGCCGGCCTCATCTAAAAAAAACTCATCCTCTTTTCGCAAGATTGATACAGGGATATTTTTGTCTTGAAGCATTTTTTCAAGACCGTCGTATCCTTCCTCAGCGTTTTTCGCGTCTCCATTAATATAAAACTGTTCAATGGGCCACCGGCCTGTCACAGAAAAAAATCCGCCAAAATGATTTTTGTGCGGATGTGTTAAAATTGCAAATTTTATTTCTTTGATATCTTGCGCTAACAAATATTCCTCTAAATATTCAGCATACTGCGCGTCTCCCGCGTCAACGAGTATAAATTCTCCCCGGGGAAATTCCACAAGGATCGCATCCCCGTATCCGACATCAATAAAATGGACACGCAAATTTCTCCCGTCAGCAAAGAGCAACACAGGCAAACAAAGGACAAGAACAACAGTAAAAACCCCCAAAAAAATCCTTTTATTCACCCTCCCCCCCCTCGTATCGCAATGCCTTCTTAACTTTTACAAAAACATTCTATCATCTCACCTCGGGTCATGACCACAAGAAAATTCGCCTTTTATGGGAAAAACAATGGGAGAATTTATACTTCTATATTCTCGATCTTCTCGTTCCGGCTTAAACCCACATTTTTTGTATCAATGTCATAATTTCAAATTCCGCAATCTCAATGAATTTCCAATAACCGAAACCGAGCTACAGCTCATGGCTGCACCCGCGATCATGGGACTCAGAAGTATACCCAAAAATGGATAAAGAACCCCTGCCGCGATTGGGACTCCCAACGCATTATAAATAAACGCAAAGAATAAATTTTGACGAATATTTTTCATTACTGCGCGGCTAAGACGTAACGCTTTTATGATACCGTTTAAGTCCCCTTTGACTAAAGTAATCCCGGCGCTTTCTATCGCAACATCTGTTCCTGTCCCCATAGCAACGCCTACCTCAGCTTCGGCTAAAGCCGGCGCATCATTGATACCATCACCCGCAACCATAACAATGCCACCCTCTCTTTTAAAGGCCTTAACAATTTCTTGCTTGTCTTTTGGTTCCAGCTCTGCACGGACATTATCAATGCCTAACTCTTTGGCAATTGCTTCTGCTGTTTTTTGATTATCGCCTGTTAACATAATGATTTTAACACCCATACCCTGCAAAGTTTTAATCGCGTCAGGAGTTGTTTCTTTTACAGGATCAGAAATTCCAAGAAGTCCAATAACTTGTTTGTCTACAGCAACCCATACCACAGTTTGTGCTTTATCATAAAGTTCAGCGGCTTGATCAATCAATTCCGAAGATGGTTTAATCCCCTCGTTTTCAATAAATTTTTGCTTTCCAAGATAAACATTATTTTCATTAATAGTTCCCTTAATCCCTCCACCTGTAATCGATTCAAAATTCTCAACGGTTTCGATATTAATTTCTTTTTCCTTCGCATAATCAATAATTGCTTTTGCCAAAGGATGTTCGCTATTTTTCTCAAGTGAAGCAGCAATGCTGATAAAATCAGTTTCATTATAGCCAGATGCGGCTATACACGTCGTTACTTGCGGTTTTCCAGCTGTTAATGTCCCTGTTTTGTCTGTTAAAAGATGCGTCACTTTTTCTGCCTTTTCAATTGATTCAGCGTTCTTTATCAAAATACCTGTTTGCGCACCTTTACCAACACCCACCATAACAGCCATCGGCGTAGCCAAACCCAGCGCACAAGGACAAGCAATGATTAAGACAGATATGGCACTTACCAATGCATAAGCCAAGGCCGGTTCCGGCCCAAAAAAAGACCAAACCATAAAAGCACTAATCGCGCACACCATAACGGCAGGCACAAAATAGCAGGAAACTTTATCTACCAACTTTTGTATTGGCGCACGGCTACGCTGTGCTTCAGATACCATATTAATAATCTGAGAAAGAAGCGTTTCAGAACCAACCTTTTCTGTGCGCATAATAAAAGTTCCGGTTTGATTAACCGTAGCCCCAATAACGCGATCATCAACACTTTTAAAGACGGGTATCGGCTCACCCGATATCATTGACTCGTCAACAGAACTTTTTCCTTCAACAATAATTCCATCTAACGGCACTTTCTCACCAGGCTTGACTCGTAAAAGATCCCCTTTCTGCACTTCATCAATAGCGATCTCCCTTTCATCTTCGTCAATGATTATATGGGCATTTTTTGCGGCAAGCCCAAGCAACGCTTTAATGGCCTGCCCTGTCCTTCGCCTGGCCTTTGCTTCTAAAAGCTGACCGAGTAATACTAAAACAGTGATTACGGTTGCCGCTTCAAAATATAAACCGATTTCACCGCCTTTTTTTAATGATTCCGGGAAGATCCATGGAAACAAAACAGCAACAACACTAAAACCATACGCTGATCCAACACCCATAGCGATTAATGTAAACATATTAGGGCTTTTATTGAGAATTGATTGCCATGCTCTTTCAAAAAATATTTTCCCAACCCAAAGAACAACAGGTGTCGCTAAAATGAATTGCATCCATTTAGAAAAGCTTAAAGGAATAACTGCGGAGATATCAAAAGCAGGCACCATCTCACCAAGAGCCAAAACAAAAACAGGAAAGGTTAAAAATAATCCAATCCAAAATTTAATTAATAACACGCGTTCTTCGCCATTGTCTTCCTCATCAACCTCCTTACCAATAACAGGCTCAAGAGACATTCCGCATTTGGGACAATTGCCGGGGCCTTCCTGGATTATTTCAGGATGCATTGGGCAAACATATTTAAAATGCGTGGCCGCCCCATCATCTTCATTCCTGGACGGGCTGCAATGTGAAGATATTTTTTTATCTATCTCTGTCTGCGCAATAAATTTATTCTTACAATGCTCGCTGCAGAAGAAAAAAACCTCATCATCTCTCTCAAAAGATATTCCCGTTCTTTCGTCGACATCCATTCCGCAAATAGGATCTTTTTGTCGAGTAGACATAATATGCCTCCCATATATTTTATTATAATTTCACCATTATAAAACCCTTGGCCTCATTCAACATGAATTATTTCAAGGCTCAATACCTTCACTTGCGATGTTTCGTTTTAGGCCTTTTGTCCATTATTATACTACTAACTACGCGCCGGCAACAAAAATGCCGGTCAGAGAGAATTTTGGCAATACAGCCCTGTTTTTTCTCTCCATCGGCGATAGCAAGCCTATCTCCACAGGCCGCAGGGCAAAAAAAATCCCCGGCAGGTTTCCCTGACGGGGATTTCTTATCCGTTATGAGTTTCCCCTAACGGATTAAATTGGCGGGCCCGACGAGATTCGAACTCGCGGTCTTCTGATCGACAGTCAGATATGTTAACCAAGCTACACCACGGGCCCACAATTGAAATTTTCATGTTCGTGGAAAGACATAATTTACTATTAAATCATTCATTTGTAAAGAAAAATTTTTTGTGCATCAATAAATCTGCGGGACGACTAATGCAAAATCCGGGTTAATGTCCACATCCACCCGCATGTCCACCACAGGCAAGATCTACAGTAATTTCAGACAATGTGTTATTTTCAAATAATCCGACATTATCTTGAACACTGCCTTGTGAAGCTCTATAAACTTTAATTCCCATTCCATTTAATTTGTTTATAGCACCTGCCCCAATACCGCCGACAACAATAGCATCAACCATTTTCCCTTCTAAACCTTTTAAAGGGCTGCACATACCATGCGTATGGCTTGAGTCTTGATTGTTAATGGTGTCAATTGATTTTGTTTTTGTATCAAACACAATAAAGATTGGGGCCGAACCAAAATGGCCGAACACTTCACTATCCAATCCCTTGTCTGATTCAACAGGAAAACATATTCTCATTTTTAATCTCCTTTTTTAATTATTCTTTTCCGGATTCCATCCGTGTTTCGTATTTCAAGTCTACATCATTTATATGTTCATGCCAAGATTACTTTTAACGTGGCGTGGATCTACCCTGCAAAGCGACGGAAAAATTTTGCGATATGAATCACCATGATCAACCCCACGGCCATTAACATAATAATGACAGTGGATAAAAACAAACTTATTCTTACAAATAAAATCTTCATGATTTCCTTGGGGGTCGAGACACGAGGCCCAGAACCTGGAATTCAGTTAATCGTCAAATCGCTTTTATAAAACAGTTCGTGCCTTAAATGCCGCACAAGCGCTAAATCCGGTGCCCATTTATACATCTTATTCTTTAACTTCTGCGCGTAATAATAACTAACCGGCTTGGCTAAAGCCTTAGCCGCACTCCGCAATGGTTTATTCCTTAAACTTCCCATAACATTCCCTAACGCGTTCGCTAAAATACTCATATAAGAAATATTTCCAATATACCGTCTTTCTTTATCACTAAACCACGGATTTCTTTGCCCTTTGAAATCATAATCATCAAAAATCCAGTCCGCCCACTCTTCTAACGATTTTGGTGGCTTTAAGCCATGCTGCAACGCCAGATCATATGAAGGGGTGCCTGGTAACGGGGTAAAAATCGCCATGGTCTCAAGCTGTGCCTGCGCGTTTTCTTTTTTCAAGCGGAACCCCAGGTCAATGGTTTTGTCCATGTCCGCGAATGTTTCCGTCGGAAAACCGACCAGCAACCCAAAGACGGGAATAATGCCATGCTTCTTGCATCGCTGATTTGCCGCTAAAGTATCTTCGGGGGTTATCCCTTTTTTCATTAAATCCAAAATCCTCTGGCTTCCGGATTCAGCGCCAAACTTTAAAGTATACGCCCCGGCTCGCTTTAACACATCAATTTCATAATCCGAAGCCTTCATAAACACATCGACCCGTGTGCCTGACGTATAAAAAGAAATATTTAAGTCGCGCTTAATGATCCCTTCGCATATCGCTGTAGCACGCTTACGGTCAATATAAAACTCGTCATCCCTCAACCAAATCCCATTCAGGTTAAAACGTTTCACATTCTCTTCGATCAAATTTAAACTTTTTTCAACAGACATCGGACGCCATCGACGTCCCCGGATCGATGAACTGCTGCAAAATGTACAATTAAACGGGCAACCGCGACTTGTCTGGCCAATATCCAAAACCCGCGGGCTTGCCTGCAGATACATATCTCGATGGACATATTTTTCTACATCAACGAGCTCCCACGGCACCGGCAAAAGTTGTTCAATATCCATCAACGGACGGTCTTGATTTCGCTTAACCTTTCCGCCATCCTTATAAACAATTCCTTTAATATCATTTAACGGCCTCTTGCGCGTCAAGGCCTCGACTAATTCTAAAAACGTTTCGTCTCCTTCTCCCATCACAACAATATCAACATTTTCATGTTCTGCCGTTTGCTCTGGCGCGACAGATGGATGGCAGCCCCCCCAAACGATCGGAACCTTGCCCCCGGTTAAATCACGCACCATCTGCGCCAAATGCAAGGCATTACGCACTTGTGTGCCTGTCATCGTCGAGATACCGACACAAATCGTTTCGTCCGATAAATATTCTTTCAAAGAATGTTCTGTAATAATATGCGCGCGTTGGTCAAGAAGTTTGACACTGTACCCGGCTTTTACGATCGGGGCTGCTACTGAAAGAAGAGCGTGAGGAGGTGCAATAGTAGACCCAAAATCCATTCCGGTTTTGGGATAAAGAAAAAGAACTTGTGGTTTATTTTGATCCATGCATCAGAATCTGTGTTCATCTGCGTTTTAAAAAATGGTGGGCAATGAAGGACTCGAACCCTCGACCTTTCGGATGTAAGCCGAATGCTCTAACCAACTGAGCTAATTGCCCAAAAGAAATTTCATAATACTACAAAGAACTATCTGCGTCAATATCTCAACAACTTTAACCGTACCCGGTGAGTTACTGCTCCGGGTACCTTTAACCAGCTAACACGCCGACCTTACCTAACAAAAACGCCATAACAAACAACGCGACCGTTTCGATAATTCCTAAAACGATAAAATAATTCACAAACCCTTTTCCTGTTTCAGCCAACGCATCAGAAGCGCCTGCTGCCGCTTTGCCCTGCATCATCGCAGAAGCGCCCATAGCCAAACCACCTAAAATACCCATTCCCCACAGATATGTCCCTTGCGCGACAGCAGCCGCAATCGCGTTCATCAAAATCATCCCGTAAATAATCTGTGTTAACGGGGCGCCAACAAAAGCGAGCAAAAGAAAAGGTGCCGCCTTACTCTGAGCATAACATTTTTTCCAGGCACCAATAGCAGCCATACCCGCCGCCCCGGTCCCTAATGCTGATCCGCAAGCTGCCAAAGAAACAGCAGCTGCCATACCCAAATCTTTGAATTGTACTAACGCGCTCATTGGTTCCATCATTGTCTCCTGGTTTTAATAAATTAAACTTACGCTTTTCTTATCCGTCGAAACGGGCTATAAGAAAATCCTGCCCATTCCATATTTAAATGCCCTGAAAATTCTAAAACATTTAACCGTAACCCATGTACCAAAATCGCCATTAAGGCTAAAATAATATTAATCGTATGGCCAATAAATAAAATAATTAATGTAATAATCGCCGATACCGGTGATCCAAAGCCAATATCCATCGCCATCGCGTTAGTTGCATCAGCAACCGCGACCGTTGCTAAACCTACAGCAAATAAACGAATATACGAAACCACATCCGTAAACGTGTTAATCACATTTAACGCTAAATCTCCCAACCCCGGGCCGATTGCTTTGAGAGGATTTTTGTTTGGACTCGTAAACCCAACAACCAAAACCGGGCCGACAATAAAGAAAAGCTTAGCAAA
>JAGLHE010000044.1 GCA_023143685.1 Candidatus Omnitrophota bacterium | reverse complement strand
CGCCAGCCATCCCACTTCTGATAAAAACGCGATAGATGGTGCTTTCATTATTGCCCGCCACACATGGGCAACACTTAAATGAACCGCGCCCAGCAAAAAACAAAACATCTGAATGTTTTCGTTATTTTTCAGCCACGGAAGAACCGGCTGGAATGTCCCTGACGGAAGCCATTGTTGCCCGAAAAATGTTCCGGTCAAAACACCCCACCCAATAATACATCCACATAAAACATAAACCAAAAAGAAAGGTGTTTTATCCGCCACTTTCTTTCCTGTTGTTGCTTGAGTCCATCCTGTCAGCAACAAAAACAACATTCCATACCCGGCATCGCCAATCAGCATTCCGACAAAAATAGAAAAGAAAATCAAAAAGAACATGCTGATATCAACTTCCTTATATCCGGGCACGATATTAATAAAATCAAAGACCGGCTTTATAAAATTCACCCACT
This sequence comes from Candidatus Omnitrophota bacterium, assembly GCA_023143685.1. Lineage (GTDB taxonomy): Bacteria > Omnitrophota > Gorgyraeia > Zapsychrales > JANLHA01 > JAGLHE01. The sequence continues at coordinate 19,509 of JAGLHE010000044.1, read as the reverse complement.
TTGGGTTCTTCAACATCGTCGGGATCTTATCATCCTCTGCCGGATCTTCGACCAACAACCCCCACTGTCCCTTTTGAGCAACTGTCTGCAACTCTGCTGTTTTGTCCTCGGGACAGAACCCTTTAATATATGACAAACTAACCTCCGAACCTCTTCCCTCATAAACTTGATGAAACATTAAATCCTCTTTGACCGCTGATAAAATATTCTTAAAACTTTCCGAATATTTTACATCTTCCGCAATTTTTTCTTCCGCTGTTACAATCCGTTGAGCATCATGTTCCTGCTCATTTTTCAAGTCCTCTAAGCTGATCGGTAAAAGAGGGATACCAGTAAATGGCAACTTTACCTCTTCTCGTGAAATCGCCAAACACCGCGCGATACCATCACGCGCAAAAATCTTCTCTAAAACAACTCCCTCGGGGCATTGATCTAATTTATTTTCCGGAACCTCAACAAACCGGATATAAAATCCCTTTTTTTCTAACATCTCAATATCTTCCGGATCAAAATTCCCCCATGCTTCCCATTGATTAATTTGAATCTGCCGTTTCCCTAAATTCTCTTCATATTGAGCAATAAGACCGACAAGGCCCAGAATCTCTTCCGCCTTCCCCTCCCAGACATCCTTTTTAATCATCCCAAAAGAAGAATATTGCCCCTGATGTTGCATCGGCATCAAATCCATCTGGTCAACAACAGACGGCTGTTGGGACAACGTATCAACAACTCGCTCAAGGCAACACACATCATCTTTTAACGAAGAAATCTCTTTCCCTGAGGGACGTTGATGATGCTCAACATGAACGACACCGACCGCGCACAAGGATTCTAATGTAGAAAACATGTCCTTGTCTTGCACCACCATGAAAATTTTTTTCATTTTGACAATCATACAGAAGCACCCTCAATCTTTTTCTTAGCTACCTTGCTGATACCGACGGCATTCGCCTGCTGGTCGCCTAAATAAATACGGATAATCCGGATATTTTCCAAGCATTCAGGGATCTTAATTTTCTCGAAAAGATTTACACGCTGTGTTGTAATCCTTAACTCATGTTCGAGAATCGCAATCCGCTCTCGCGTAATCTTCTGTTCAACGATCAAAATCCCTAAAGCACGAAGCTCTTCAATCCCTTTATCCACCCAAAACGGTGTGCTGTAAAAATCATAATCAATCGGGACAAAATCAACATTTTCTAAAAACGGAACATTAGCACCTGCAATATTAACTATCCGCGTTTTAATTTTCTCCGGAACAATCCATTTTTTTAAATACGTTGCTCCCAAAAGATCCGACTCTCCTGCCTCAACATCAAGGCCTGCTGTTTCGCCCTGGCCCTCTTTTTTTTGAAAAGCCTTTAACGAAATAAGCTCGGGATCAGCCAACAACCCTTTCCAGTCGTCAATCTCTGCTGTTTTCTTCTGCAGGGCCTCTTGCTTCTCTTCAAATTCACGACGAGCTTCAAGAATCTTCATTTGCAACTGCTGCTTCTTTAGCTGCAAAGTCGGCAAGTAGTGACGAAACTGTTTTAAGCTGTCACGCTGCCTCTTTAATTCACCTTTTGTTAGTTTAATTTTAGACATTATAAATTTTGTAAAGCACGCGGTACGAAGTACGAAGAAAAAAAGCCCCCAACCCCTTCACTTTCTCGCGTGGTTTAGCGTAAAGTTTCGCGTAGTTTCGCGGGAATCACTGCGCCTTTTGCAGTGGTTCAGCCGGCCAGAATTGCTTGATCAGCGACTCCTTCATCCCTGTTTCCGCCGGCTCAAAAATATCAGATAAAATCTTCCACCCCAAATCAAGAGCTTGCTCTAAGGGAATATTGACAGATAAATCCATCAATTCTTTTTCAAAACGCGCGCCATACTGCAACAGCTTGTGATCCCACTGGCTCATCTGAAAACCCATGGACTTTTTCTCTAAGGTTGAACGATACTCCGCAAACAGCTGGATCATCCGATCCATAATCGCGCGGTGATCGTCGCGTGTATCCCCATTAACCTGCTGTTTTAACCGGCTTAAACTTCCAAACGGTTCAATATGTCCACCCCGCAAATAAAACTGCCCTTCTGTAATATATCCTGTATTATCCGGAACAGGATGAGTAACATCATCCCCTGGCATCGTTGTAACAGCCAAAACTGTTATTGACCCTGCTGTATCAAAATCAACCGCTTTCTCATAACGGGACGCCAGCTGACTGTACAAATCTCCCGGATACCCCCGGTTCGACGGGATTTGCTCCATCGTAATAGAAACCTCCTTAAGCGCGTCAGCAAAATTCGTCATGTCCGTCAACAACACTAATACCCGCTTACCTTGCAACGCAAACTGTTCCGCAACCGCCAAACTCATATCAGGAACTAAAAGACATTCAACTGTCGGGTCAGAAGCGGTATGTACAAACAAAATTGAACGCGATAAGGATCCATGCTCCTCTAAGGTATCACGAAAATACAGATAATCATCATATTTCAAACCCATCCCGCCTAAAACAATTAAATCCACTTCAGCCTGAAGAGCGATGCGCGCTAAAAGCTCGTTATACGGTTCACCCGCGATCGAAAAAATCGGCAACTTTTGTGACTCAACCAACGTATTAAAAATATCAATCATAGGAATCCCTGTACGGATCATATTTTTAGGGACAATCCGCTTAGCCGGATTAACTGAGGGGCCACCGATATTAATTTTATTTTCTTCAAGCACCGGGCCGTTATCCCTTGGCACACCGCACCCTGTAAACACACGCCCTAAAAGATTATCCGAAAAAGAAACCCGCATCGGATGCTTTAAAAACCGCACCTTGTCATCTGTAGATATCCCCCGGCTTCCGGCGAGGACCTGCAAATCAACCTTCTTGCCTTCTAAACGAATAACCTGAGCTAAAGAAGTGCCTTGACCGGACTTCACTTCCGCGAGTTCCTTATACTTAACCCCTTCGGCCTCAACTGTAATAACATCCCCTGCGATTTGTAAAATCTCACTATAAACTTTTTGCATTATGATTTCCTTTGATGCTGGTCGCTGGTATCCATTAACCATTCACTTTGTTTTTTATTTCTTCCTCGAGCTTCTTAAACTCTTCGCCCTGGAATTCAGTAGAATTCCACGTAATAAATCTCTGCCGCAAATCCTGAAAAAACTTGCGCGCCACATCTTTATCGTCAAAAGAAAACGGCTTATCAATAATTTGCTCTAAAACATCAAAAATAAATTTCTGACGGTCCGCGGACGTGGCTTCATCCACTTTATCAAACGCGTTTTGCTGCAGATAAACCGCGTCTAAAAACTCGCCTTTCAAATAATCAATAAACTCGTCGATCGACATCCCTTCTTCCCCAACAACCTTCATCATCTGTTCAACGTGATTACTCTTTCTTAAAATCTCTGTCCCTTTTTTGACTTTATCCGCGTCAACAAAACTTTTATACTTGCTCCAACTTTCTAAGGGCTCAATCGCTGGATACCGACGGGAATTCGCGCGGTTCCAGGACAACCCATGAAACGCGCCCACAACCTTAAGCGTTGCCTGGGTTACAGGTTCTTCAAAGTTCCCTCCGGCAGGGCTCACCGCGCCGCCAATCGTAACAGACCCGATACTTCCATCACGTAATTTAACTAATCCCGCGCGCTCATAAAACGACGCGATCCGTGTCTCAAGGTAAGCAGGAAAAGCTTCTTCCCCTGGAATTTCTTCTAAACGGCCTGACATCTCACGCATTGCCTGCGCCCAACGTGATGTCGAGTCAGCAAGCAGTAAAACATTCAATCCCATCTGCCGGTAATATTCTGCTAACGTCACCGCTGTATAAACACTTGATTCGCGGGCTGCCACCGGCATTGAACTTGTGTTACAAATAATAATAGTGCGGTCCATCAAGGAGCGTCCTGTACGGGGATCTGTCAGTTCCGGAAACTCTTCCAGCAGCTCAACAACTTCACCTGCACGCTCCCCGCAAGCAGCCACCACAACCACATCAACTTCCGAATGACGGCTTAACAAATGTTGCAAAACCGTCTTACCCGCGCCAAATGGCCCTGGCGTACAAAATGTCCCGCCGATAGCGACCGGCACCAGGGTATCAACAATACGAATTTTTGTAACAAGAGGATCTACGGGTTTTAATTTTTGCGCATACGCGGAAATTGGAATCTTTACCGGCCAGAACTGCCGCATACCAACATCATGAACTTTATCATGCGCGTCCTTTACTTTCGCGACAACTTTTGAAACAGGATAACTTCCAGCGTCAACAATCTCGACAACTTCCAGTTCTCCCTGCAGATTAAACGGGGCCATAATCCAATGCGTAAAAATTTTCTCCGGCACTGTTCCGACTTTCTCACCAGCGCGGACCTTGTCCCCCACTTTAACAACCGGAGTAAATTCCCACTGCTGCTCATCAGTAAGTGCTTCCAGATAAGCCCCTCGCTTTAAAAAGAACCCGTGCTGCTCTGCCAACTCCTCAAGGGGATTCTGCAAACCATCATAAACACCCCCCAACAATCCCGGCCCTAACTCAACACTTAACAATTCCCCTGTAAATTCAACCGTATCGCCAACGGAAATATCTTGTGTGTCCTCAAAGACCTGAACCTCAGCTCTCTTGCCCTTAATACGGATAACCTCTGCTTTTAAACTTTCATCGCCGACAATAACATACGCGACTTCATTTTGCATAACACGGTCTTCAAAGTTAACAGCCACCATGTTGCCGTTAACACCCCCAACTATTCCGGTACGTTTCATAAAAATATATCTCCTTTACGTAACCTTATTAACAATCTCTTGCTGTGCTATAAAATCTTTATACGCCTCAAAGACCTCACGTCCTTTACGCGATTCAATATGTTTATACCGCTCTAAAATCTTAAGCTTAACCGCGTACACAATCAAAAACTCAATATCAAAAAAATGGCCTTGAACAAGGGTATCTAAAAAACCCCATCGCGCAAGATCCAATATTTTTTCTCCTTCAAAAAGATCAGAACTTTTCGCTGCCTGGGCTAAAGCCTCTACAACCAATGGATCAACAGACCTTTCTCCACGCATATAATCCGACGGATCCCGGTTTATTTCACTCGCGCGAAACCACGCGGCTTCATTACGAAAAGAATCTTCAAATTGCTGCCATGCCTTTGCTACAGAATTATCGACTGTCCCTGTTCCATCCACAACATTGTAAATCACATCAAAATCCTTTGGCTGCATAATACGCTTACAGTCATCCAAAAAACTCTCACAAGAAAAAGGAGGAGCGCCCTCAAAAGCCAGCATCGGCAAACTGGCCGCAAAATAATAATACGAAGTTCCCATCCGGAGGCTCTCCTATTTCTTTTCCACTGTCTGCTGAAGAAGGCTTGCTACCTCAGCATTAAGATATCCACTTAAATACGCCACTAAACTTTCATCGCTAAAATCAAAAAAGGATTTACCTTTATCAAAACTAATGGTAAACCCCGCGCCCATATCATCTGCCGGATGTAATGTAATCGACTGACTGACTTTATCTTTAATTTTCTTTAAAAAACCTTCTTTGAGGTTCTTTAAATCTTTTTCATTTAACACGACCGCGACATCTTTAACATCTTTATTTTCTTTAACGTATCCTGTCACGACCGCGCTGATAAGATCTGCCAATTGTTCAGGCGTTAACGCGTCTTTGATGTCTATCGCAACAATTCTTTGAAGCAGGGCTTCAATTTCTTTTCGCAACTGCAGTAACATATCCCGCGAAGCCTGATGTAACGCCATTCGCGTTGCTTCTTTGGTTTTAGCACTCTCAGCCTTTGCCTCCGCAACAATTTGATCTGCTTTTTTCCGGGCAGCATCAATCAACTCATCTGCCTTTTTCCGGGCAGCAGACTCAAGCTCCCCGGCTTTTTGTTCTGCTTCCTGAATCCCTTCTGACTTAATCTTATCAATCAACTCCTGAACTTGCTGACTCATCTTTACTCTCCAGATTCTTATTATTAATATTTCTTTTCAAGAAAGTTCGCCTTTTAATTTTGTAAGCTCACGTCTTCTTTAGCTGACGTGTAGGAAAGTATGGTTGTCTGTTTTATACTTTCCTATACTGTAAAAAAATTATTTTAATACGAATTATAGATAACGGAAAACTTTATGAGGATTGCAATTCTTTAAGGATTTGTTGAGCGGCTTTATGAGGATCTTCTGCCTGAACAATCGGACGGCCTACGACCAGAAAATTACTACCGCTTTCCATTGCCTCCTTCGGCGTAGCAACTCGTTTTTGATCTTGAACATCTGCTCCGGCAGGTCGTATCCCGGGTGTTACAATCACAAAATCCGGACCAAATTTTTCACGAATATGCCTCGCTTCATGACAAGAAGCCACAACGCCTTGCAATCCAGCTTCCTTTGCTAATGCTGCCCGCTCCAAAACTAAAGGCAGTATATTATCTTGTTTCTGCTCACTTGTCAAGACCGTAACTCCGACCGCTAATGGCAACTTAACTCCAATATTCTCAGCTACTTGCGTACCTGCCAAAACAGCTGCTTTCATCATTTCAACCCCGCCACAAGTATGTACAGTATACATAAACAAAGAGGACTGCACTTTTTCTTTATTTTTTTCTTTATCCGCGTTACGCTCAACAGCTTCTCCCAAGCCTGTTGCCGACTTAACCGCGCTGGCAACCGTATTAGGGATATCATGATATTTCAAATCCAGGAAAACTTTTTTACCGCGCGCCTGAATAAACCGCACTGCTGCCGGGCCACACGCCGTAAACAACTGGCTTCCTACTTTAAAAATATCCACAACATCTTCCAACTTTTCAACAAGCTCTCGCACTTGCCCTAAAGAATCAACATCTAATGCAACGATTAATTGTGGGGTTTTGTTCATTTTGTTGTTCCTTTTTGAAAAGCGCTAAACTACGCAAAGATCGCTACCAATTATTAATGATCTGTATTCTGTCCTCTATCTTCTTTATGTTCTGATACTTCCAATCAACTTCTGTATATCTTTAATTTTCTGTTCACGCATATACTTTTTAATCCCGGCAAGCACCTCGAGCGGTGCGCTAGGATTAATAAAATTCATCGTACCGACCGCTACCATACTGGCCCCGGCGATCAAAAATTCTAAAGCGTCATTTGCCGTGGCAATTCCGCCCATCGCAATAATCGGGATATTCACCTTTTGTGCCGCGCGATAAACAATGTTAAGCGCAACCGGTCGAACAGCAGGACCACTTAAGCCCCCTGTTACATTCCCCAAAACCGGTTTGCGTGTTTTAACATCAATCGCCATGCCTGCCAATGTATTAATCATGCTCAATCCGTCAGCACCGGCATCTTCTGCTGCCTCTGCAATTTTTGTAATATCTGTTACATTCGGAGAAAGTTTTGCAATAATCGGCATTTTTGCTCTTTTCTTGACGGCCTTCACAATACGGTGGGTCGCCTTAGGGTCCTGCGCAACCAGCGTTTTCTTTTTTAAATTCGGACAGGAAAGATTAAGTTCAAGAGCACCCAGGCCCTTAACGCCATTAAATTTTTCAATTAATTGAATAAAATCTTTTTCTGAATGCGCGCTGACGCTAACGATTAACGGAACCTTGAGCTTTTTATACATCGGGATCTTTTCTTGAATAAAAGCATCCGCGCCCGCATTTTCAATACCGATCGCGTTAAGCATTCCAGCCGGTGTTTCATGAATCCTCGGCGGAGGATTACCTTTCTGCGCATGCAATGTAATCGTTTTCGGTACAATTGCGCCAAGCTTTTTCACATCAGCAAGGCGATAATATTTCTCTTTCCACCCGAACGTGCCCGACGCGACAGTTACAGGGTTGGGGAATTTAGTTTTACCAATTTTAATGGATAAATTCATAATTATAGTATCTGGGCCCTTAACTACTTACCCAAAATCATTTTGATACCGATTAATACAAGCAGAATACCAAAGGCCTTGCGCAAATTCACGTCCGGGATCCCTTGCACAAAGTGCGCTCCGATCAACGCACCAAAGACAAACCCGCACGCAATAATCAACGCCATTGAAACCTGAACATGCCCTTCCTGGTAATACCGCCATACGGCTAAAATAAAAACCGGTGGCAGCAAAACCGCCAATGCTGTGCCTTGTGCTTGATGCTGGGTTAAACCGAATAAAAATGCCAGCGTCGGGACCAGGATTACTCCTCCCCCAACACCAAACGCCCCGCTAAAAACCCCGGCTAACAATCCAATAATAAGATAAAGAAAAATTGTCATAAATTTTTACCTAATAGCAACTAATTTCAAATCTGCGTTTAAAATCTGTATTCATCTGTGTTGTTCGAAGAACATCAGTGCTCATCTGCGTTTAAAAGATTTCATTAATATCGAATACCGGGCCGTCATCGCAAACTGTCTTATAACCTGAACGTGTTTCAATCGCACACCCTAAACATGTCCCGACGCCGCACGCCATAACCTCTTCACACGAAACCTGTCCTTGAACTCCATGCTTCCTGGCAAACGCCGCAACAGATGCCATCATAGGCCGGGGGCCACAAGTGTAGATAAACGTTTCTTTAGCATTCGCCTTAATCTTTGTGTAAAGCTTATCCACTCTTCCTTTAATGCCCACACTTCCATCTTCTGTGGCAACATAAACTTTACATCCATTTTTGCAAAATGTCCGCATATTAAAAGTGTGTCCTTTGATCCGCCCTCCATACAAAAGAACCATTTCATAACCTCTGCCTTTAAGGACATCTGACAACGCAAGCAGTGGCGCAACCCCAACGCCCCCACCGATCATTACAACTTGCTTAACGCCTTTCGGCGGCTTGCAAAAACTGTTTCCAAGCGGCCCTAAAACATCCAATATCTCGCCCGGCTTTTTTTGCGAAAGAATTTCTGTGCCTTTACCCACAACTTCATAAATAACCTCAACATTCTTACCTGCCCGCGCGACACTAAACGGACGGCGAAAAACCGGCTCCAACCCTTGCGAAACTTTAATATGAATAAATTGTCCTGGTTTAATTTCGGGAATAGCGGACACGGGTTTCAAGCAAAGATGAAAAAATTGCTGACACAACTTTTTATTGTTGATAACTTTGTAAATTTTTTGAACTTTTTGCATGCTTAATACCTATTCTTACGGAACGATCAAGGACTTTTTATTTTTTCAATAAGCTCCAGCAGTCTTCCTTCCAACTCTTCAACACCTTTAATAGAAATCATTCCATCAATATTCCAGTTCCCTAAATCAATTACCGGGCGCTTAAAAACCAGGCCGTAGCAAATTTCCGATTCTGTTCCGTAACTTCCTGAAAGAGCCACAATAATATTAGCAGAACAAGCAACCATCGCGTTTCGGGCAAATCCTATTGAAGTCGGTAAAGCAATGTCAATATAAGGATTTGCGTCTTCCTTATTTTTACCTGGAAGAAGGCCGATTGTTAACCCTCCAGCCTCATTTGCACCTTTCGAAACTGCCTCCATCACACCAGAAAGCCCACCGCAAACAAGTACACAGCCCACCTTAGCAATTATTTTGCCAACTTCGTGGGCCACTTGCTCCACTTCTAAATCGCAATCATGACCACCAATAACTGAAACTGTAACTTTTTGCATAATTTTGAACCTTTTCCATAAGACGTGCAAATATAAACATATCGTGGGCTAACGTGCCGATGTTTTCTCAATAAATTGATTATTTATGGGCAAAGTGCTCCACTTTCAATCATTTGGACTCATACACAATTTTTCCACCACAAATCGTCTTTTCCACACAACCCTTAAGCGCCTTCCCTATAAACGGCGAGTTTTTAGACTTTGAAACAAAGTCCTCTGCTTTAACTTCCCACTCCCTTTCAACATCCACAACCACCAAATCAGCATCAAAACCCTCGGCAACAACCCCTTTAGCTTCTAAACCAACAATTTTGGCTGGCGCTGCTGACATCTTTTCAACCAGCTGAGGCAACGAAAGAACTTTCTTATCAACAAGCTCTGAGACACCAAGGCCAAAGGCTGTCTCTAAACCAATCATCCCAAACGGGGCATCGCCAAAACCAACTTCTTTATCCTCTTGCGTATGTGGCGCGTGGTCTGTGGCAATACAGTCCAGCGTCCCGTCTTTTAACCCTTTCTTAACCGCGTCAACATCTTCCTGTGTTCGTAGCGGCGGATTAACCTTCGCGTTTGGATCAAAACTTTTTACGATTTCCTCTGTTAAAGAAAAATGATGCGGACAAACCTCCGCAGTGACTTTAACGCCTTGCGCCTTAGCCTGACGGATCAATTCCACGCTTCTTTTTAAACTAATATGCGCCAAGTGCACCCGCGTATCTAAATATTTCGCCAACTCAATGTCACGCGCGACGATTACGATCTCCGACAACCCCGGGTCCCCTTTCATCCCTAACAATGTCGAGTGGTACCCCTCATTCATAACTCCACCCGCGGATAAATCCGGATCCTGGCAATGTTCAATCAACAAAATATCTACCATCTTGGCATACTCAAAGGCTAGCCGCATCATCTGGCTACTGTTAACAGACTTCCCGTCATCCGACAAAGCCAAACATCCCGCCTTTTTCATTTCAAACATATCTACCAGCTCTTGATCCTGCTGCCCTTTTGTGATAGCCCCAATCGGAATCACATTAATCAACCCTGCCCGCCGGACTTTCTGAAATATAGCATCCACCATCATGGCATTATCAATGACAGGACTTGTGTTTGGCATACACATAACAGTTGTAAAACCGCCCTTCGCAGCTGCCCTTGAACCGGTCTCAATCGTCTCTTTATCCTCCCGGCCGGGTTCGCGAAAATGCGCGTGCAAATCAACAAGCCCGGGCAAAACCTTTTTGCCTTCAACATCAACCACCTTAAAATTTTCCGACGGAATAGAAGACGCTATCCTGGCAATCACTCCTTTTTCAAGAAGGATATCTTTGGAACCCTTTGCCTCTCCATCCGCGTTAACAATTATCGCATTTTTTATTAACAAAGACATGAAACGATACTCCTTAATTATTCTGCCGGTTCGTGTTTTGTTCCTGCCAACAAATACAGAACCGCCATCCTGACCGCCACCCCATTAGTAACCTGCTCCAGGATAACCGAGCACTCCCCATCAGCTACGTCCGCGGATAATTCTACCCCCCGGTTCGTCGGGCCAGGATGCATGATCAAAATATCTTTCTTTGCACCCTTAAGCTTTTCCTTATTCACACCAAATTCCCTGGCATATTCACGCATTGACGGCAAAAACTTCTCCCTCTGCCGTTCTATTTGCAGGCGCAGCATCATCAAGACATCCACTTTTTTAATAACATTTTTCAGGTCATAATCGACTGTCACTCCCAATTTCTCAATATCCTTCGGCATTAGCGTCGACGGGCCACACAATGTCACTCTGGCACCCAATTTTGTTAAACCAAAAATATTTGATCTCGCCACACGCGAATGAAGAATGTCCCCCACAATCGCCACATCAAGGCCTTCCACCCTTCCTTTTTTTTCTTGAATTGTAAACAAATCCAGCAACGCCTGCGTGGGGTGAGCCCGGCATCCGTCACCCGCGTTAATAACCGCGGAATCCAGGTGATCTCGCAACATCTGAGGAACTCCGGCAGACTTATGCCGAACAACAATCATATCCACATTCATCGCTTCAATATTTTTAGCTGTATCCAGGACAGACTCGCCCTTTGACACCGAACTGGCTCCAACAGAAAAATTAATAGTATCAGCAGAAAGACGTTTAGCTGCCAGCTCAAATGAAGCCCGGGTGCGCGTCGACGACTCAAAAAACAACATCACAATGGTCTTCCCCCGAAGCGCCGGAACCTTCTTAACGTCCCGCGTAGAAACTTCTTTAAAAGATTTAGCTGTTTCAAGAATCAACTCGATTTCTTCCCGGGTTAAATCTTGTAAGTCCAAAAGGTCATGTCGTGTCCAATCCATTTTTTCCTCTCAATTTTCTACTTACGCTTCTCCAAGACAACCTCATCTTCTTTTTCATCGGTTTCTTTCAAAATCACTTTAACATCCTGATTAAGCGAGGTCGGGATATTCTTGCCGACATAATCTGCCCGAATCGGCAACTCCCTGTGCCCCCGATCGACCAAAACAGCCAACTGAATGCTTGCCGGCCGGCCAAAATCCACCAAAGCATCTAACGCGGCCCGAATGGTTCTGCCTGTAAACAAAACGTCATCTACAAGGACTATTTTTTTATCCGCAATATTAAAATTTATTAGTGTCTCGTGCACAATCGGCTGCGTATCCACAAGCGTCAAATCATCCCGATAAAGAGTAATATCCAGGACCCCGACTTCCAGCGTGTGCCCTTCGATCTTTTCAATGCACTGCTTGATCCGCTCTGCCAAAACAGCGCCTCTCGTACGAATACCCACCAAACAAAGATCCTCAACCCCTTTGTTCTTCTCGACAATTTCGTGGGCGATACGCATGACTGTCCGCCGGACATTTTCCTTATCCATAATTTTTGATACCGGTGTCACAATCTCTCTCCTTTAATCATTTCCACAAAAAAAACCCACCTCTATCAAAAGGTGAGCCCTGAAAATCTTTTCACACAAATTTTGCCTACAAAAATAAAATCTCTCATAATTCCCCTTGCCAGTCTCTCTGAACCGGATTAAAGGTCAACTCAATTTGAAAAACTATACCACGCGAATGCCCCCGTGTCAAGATAACAAAAACCCGACTTCTTTTAATTGACAGGCAAGCTGTGCGTTGGTAAACTAATTTAAAATTAAAACTCTAAAAATACTAAAAGGAGGAAACGTTTTGAAAAAAATCAAAATTCTAGCTTTTGCAGTTCTCGCTCTGGTAATATTCTCCCCGCCAGCAATGGCACAAAATCGCGATTTCTCACAAATTTATTATGAATGCGGTCTTGGAGGAATGATTTTTAAAGATAACGGCGTGGCTGCAGCAGTTAGCAATATATGTTGGGATTGGGGGACAACAGCAAGCAGTTCTGCTTTAACCACACCAGATGCCTGCAAGGGTGGACAGGAAAAAATGGCTGCGTTTATTCATGAGACTTATGATTCAATTGAAACCGATTTAGCTAGCGGTAGTGGTGATCATCTCGACACACTGATGTTGTTAGCTGGCATTACCGAAAAAGTAACGCAAGACTTTATCATTGGATTACGTGAAGATTTTGCTGTTATTGTTGGTGAAGCAAGCTATACAGATCAAACTCGGTTTGAAAAAGCAGAAGCATTATATAGCCTGGTTTATCAGAATTTAGAACAAGTTTCTTAAATTCCATAAAATAAGTTATTACGGATTGCGGAAAATGCGTTCAGATAATCTGGACGCATTTTTCATTTTACCCGCATAAAAACCTTTACTAATTCTAAATAATTTTAAAGTGAAACAAGTAATCGCCCTTTGTGCCATTCTTTTGTTTTCTAGCACCCAAGTTCAGGCTTATTCGATCGAAAATATTTTGAAAAAAGCTGAAGAACTTGATCTTGCCAGTCAACCCACTTGGCTAAGATTGCTGCATTATGAGGATGGGAAGGCATGCAGTGTCGTTCTGACGGATGAATTCTTTTTGTCAAAAGATGGCAGGAATAATCCAAAAGCAGAACTAGACGCAACAATAAACGCTTACTTTCTTCCGTGGGGAGAAGATGGAAATAGCCATGCAAGGTGTAAATTTCCTGCACGATATTTTTGGCTATCGCAGCATTTGGAATTACCTGATTATAATTTAAGAGAGGAAAGGTGCCAGAGTCTTGAAAAGTGGGGATTGTTCAATAATATTCAATCTATCAGCATACTTCTTGTCAGTGGCTACCTGGGCAATCCAGCCTCAACTTTTGGTCACGCACTCCTAAAACTCAATTCGGAAGATAGCAATAACAAATTTGATTTATTTGATTTAACTCTAAATTTTGGAGCTATGCTGCCTGAAAAAGAAAATCCGATAAGATATGTTTTTCGTGGACTTTTAGGCGGTTATAAGGCGGCATTTTCTGATAGATATTTTTATACACAAGACATGGTTTATTCTCGCACAGAATTTCGTGATATGTGGGAATATCGGCTCGCTTTATCTGATGACCAAAGAACGTTGCTTAACCTGCATATCTGGGAAGTTGTTGGTAAGCATTACCGATATTTCTTTTTAGATAAGAATTGTGCGTATCGCCTGGCAGAACTTGCTGACTTGGTCATTGAAGAAGAGTTGCTAAGAGATAAATATTTGTGGTATTTTCCAGAACAATTGTTTAATCGTTTGAAAGATATTGATCGAAGAAGGCATGAAGCCGGGAAAGCAAACTTAATCGAATCTGTGAAATATATCCCTTCCAGCCAAAGAGTGCTTTATCACCAGTTGAAGTTATTGGATGTGGAGGAATTAGGTGTTTTTAATAAAATCATTAGCGACGGGATTGATTCACTTTCGAGGCATATTGATAATTTATCTCTTGATAAAAAGATTCTAATTTTGGATTCTTTGCTCGCGTATCAACAATATCGAATCATTGCGGAAGGAAAGGCGTCGACACGTGAGCGGCGAGAAGCTAAAAATAAAATCCTTTTGACTCGGCTTAAGCTGCCAGTTCACAAAGTTCAAGAAATACAAATTCCAGAGCTGCCGTCGCCAACGGAAGGCTCTCGACCCATGGATATCGGCATTGCATATGCGAGTGAAGAAGACGGGAACGCTTTTATGCGGCTAACCTGGTCTCCCTTCAGGAAAGAAATCATCGGATGCAATAATTTAGAAGGTGATGAGGTTGCTATTTTTGATCTGGCTCTTGGGTTTGATGAGAATGAAAGCGAAGTCTTTCTTGATAAGTTTGATTTAATCAGGATTGTAAATCTTAACACCCTTTCTGTTAAAGTTGCTGATGAGAAACCGTGGTCATGGCAAATGCGTTTAGGTGTTTCTCGTGTTAAAGAAAACGGAGATGATTTGTATGATGGGGTCTTAAATTTAGGGGTTGGTTATGCTGGTAAATGGACAGAATTTATTGTGATATATGGAATGATGGATTTGGCGGCACATACGAATTCTCCGCATGCTCGAGTGAGGCCACATTTCGGTTTAAGGGTAGCATCTGATATCCTAAAAATGCTGGCATTCTATGGAGCTGAGTCTCGTGGCTATGATGGTGAATTCAAAAAAGTATGGGGTGGAAAATTACAGTATCAGCTTAACAACCGATTTGCTGTTTTTGGAGAGATTTCTAATGAGACTGCAACTCGTTCAACGGTGGGGTTAAGCTGGAATTGGTAGGATTTATTTCAGAGAATGATTATTGTTGAATATTATACTCATGATAATTAGAATAGGATTATGGTTTTGGAGAAAAGAAGGAGGGACAAATATTGAAAAAGATATTTTTAGTAAGTTTTTGTTTGATCTCTATTGTTTTGTTATCAGGATGCGCAACCATAGGGCATGGGGTTGGCGGACTTTTTAGTCTATTGGGAACGATCGTTGGAGGGACATTTCAATTGATTGGCAAAGCGTTGGATATTGTTGCAAAAATGCCGAAACCTCCACCAGGGATATTTTAGCTAGGAGAAAAATATGAGAAAAATTTCTCAAGTTCTTATCATTGCAATTGCCCTGATGTCTCTGTATGGCTGTAATACTATCAAGGGCCTTGGGGAAGATTTTACTGCTGTCGGGACCTGGATAAAAAACGGCTCAGAAAAGGCAAAGGATATAGTGGCAGACGATACAAAGGAAGAGCCGGGATCTTAATTATTTTTGAAGACTGATGTTGTCACTAACTTGGCACTTAGCCTCACCTGTTGCCTCTTTCTGCATATATCCCAATAGATTCGGGTAACATCTATTATGAGTCAACGAATCCCCCACGCCACCCTATTGGGCCACATTTATTCTGAGTCAATTCGCCCGGCTTTGCGTCATTGACAAAATAAACCCACAATGATATATTTAGCAAATTAATGATCAGTGATAAGTGCTTGATGATTAGACAGGCATGTAGAATAAAACATATTTCAATTCCACTTACCACTTACATCTTAACGCTTACAACTAAAATGGGGCTGTAGCTCAGTTGGGAGAGTGCGTGAATGGCATTCACGAGGTCAGGGGTTCGACCCCCCTCAGCTCCACCATATTAGCTTCGCCAAAGGCGAGCAGCGGTCTGCCGTTTCAACAACACCGGCATCCTATGCAAAGGATTGTAAAACATTGAAACACTTCAGAACAATCCTGATTATTGGCATTATTGAAATCTTAATTGGCGGCACAACCTTAATTGGAACATTCGGCTCTCTACTTTTATCTAGCAATACAAAGCCTTTTAATGTATTATTCTTTGTCATAACAGCAGCCACGGTCTCGACATTAATCGGGGTAGGCATTTTAAAATTCAAGAAAATTGCCTATCAGCTGCTCTTATATTTTTCGTCTGTTGTTATTTTAAGTAAAATCCTGATTTTCATGGATGTGCTTCAGTTAAGCGGGGAACTACAAACAATTGTTCCTAGTGCACTGACAAATACGATATCAATTATTTACCATGCAACTGTTATTGCATACTTAAAAAAAGATGCGATAATGAAGATCTTTCATAGATAGTTGATAGTTAATTGGTTAATGGCAAATGGTTAATAGCTGATGGTATCTGTAGAAGCCAGCTACCATAAAAATAGACATTTTTTTTATATTTTAGAGAAATCGCTGGAGTGGCGGAATTGGTATACGCGCTGGTCTCAAAAACCAGTGTCTTTACGGGCATGAGGGTTCGACTCCCTCCTTCAGCATTATTTAAGCCTGATTCTCTCTGAGGATCAGGCCTTTTTCTTTTGACAAAAGAGTCGAAACAGCAAGGGGGCGCTATTCCCTGTTTTTCAGACCAACTTGTAATGTGTTTAGTTATTGATACCCGACGGGGGGGGATCTCTTGGCGTGTTCTCTGTTGGATTAAATGCTGGATAAAGCGGGCAATCCTACAACAAAAAAGGCAACCCAGATTAATGAACTGCCTTTTTTAAAAAAGTTTTTATTTCAATCCTTCCTTTTTGCGAAAAGATATTCCTTTTTAAACCAACGCCGCCTGAAACAAACTTAAGCATAAAAAACTTTCTAAGCCATTCTTGAACTTCTTTAAAAACGTTTATACTTCAACCATTTTATGCGCTTCGGCAACTTTGTTCTTAATTGGCAAAGAAAGATGAATTTCTTCTCGTGAATCACGCACTTTTCTTTTCTGGACAACATCTAATTTTGCAAAACTTTCCTGCACAATACCTATTAGCTGATTGACCATACCAACAATCACCTTAACAGCACCCTCACACATAGATTTATCACCCTTTGAACAATCAGTCAATTTGTGAACACATTCTTGGATTCTCTGGACATGAAAAGCTATCAAATCCACTAATCTCGCATCTTTATTGCGATATCCTAATTCCAGCTTCAAATTTGTTGCCTGTCCATAATCCAATAAATCTTGAACAGAAATTTCATAATTATATGAATTTTCAATTTTAGAAATTCTGCTCTGTGTGCAACCAATTCGATTAGCCAATTCTGTCTGAGTAAGGCCATGTTCACAACGCAAATAAAATAAGAATTTCGCCAATGATTTTTTGTTGATTTCTTGCAACGCTTCATTTTTAACTTTCCCATCTTCCAAAACATCCTTTATCATCTCAGGAACATTAGAAAACTTTTTTCCCATGATACACCCCTTTTACATTCTTTGATTTGTTAGTTTTTCGATTCTCGAGTTTTCACTTTTTAATAAGAATACAAGCTCATCCATCTTCTTCTTGGGCCAATAACTGTTTTAAAAACTGATGACACTGCTTAACATCTGATGATTGAGATTTCTTGTCCCCTACAAGCAAGAGATGTAACTCCCTTGTAGTTTTATTAGGATAAAAATATAGGGGGTCTCTTTCATATTCTTCACTCTCCGCGCTCGACTTTTTTGATCCAACGCAAGGATACCTTTTTTTTCGTTATGAATATATTTACCAGTTATCCTTCGCGAATCATCAATGCTACATAAAGCCTCAAAATATTTGTCCAAATTAGCTAATATACAAATAACTTCATCCGGATGTCTTTTTGCATATTTTTTTATCGATTCCCGATATCCCTCTTCTTCACGAAGTGACCACATCAATTATTCCCCTATTCGATAATATAACATATTTTATATACAAAAACCACTCGATTTATTCTATTTTAGAATAATTGTACATTATCTCCTTATTTTGTCAACTAAAATATCTTGCCACAAAGGCAACTTATGGTCGGAGTGCCGAGAAGAAAGACCAACTATGCGGGATTTAGCTTTGAACGGGTATTCCGGGGGCGCAAAATCCATCCTCCAGCACTTTAATTTTATTTAATAATAGGGGAAGAAATACGGGACGTAGGTGTCCTAATCTTGAGCGAATCTCTCTGTGAGATATTGATTATACTTTGGATAATACCTGCGCAAATCATCCTGTAGCATTGCAAGAGACACCTGCCCAGGAGCTGACGGCTGAGTTACATAACTATAAGTGAGCAAAGAACCCACCCCAAAAAAACTTAATCTCGATATAGACCCTATCGGCCCGACAGACATTGTAATAACATTGTCCTCTTTATGTTTTAGAGTAAAGGCCATCAGCCTATTAACATCATCTGCTGTATTTGCCTTAGTGGCCATTTTTACTATGTCTGCGCCTTTTTTAACTGCTTCCTTAAAAATATTTTCCAATGCTATTTCATCAGGAGTATTCTCAAAATCATGAGAAGACACGATAACTATTTTCTGATTTTTCTTTGCTAACTCAACAACATCCGACACAACAGGAGATTTCAACTCAACATCAACTGCATCAACTAGTGAAATAGCATTCTGAAATATTTCCAATTTCTTCTCATCAGAAATATCCGCGGTGCCGCCCTCTAATCGATCATTGCGAACTGTTAAAATTAATGAAATGCCGGTTTCTCTCCTGGCTGATATATTAGCCTTAATGTAATCAATCTCCAAATTCTCGAATTGATCAACACGTATTTCTAAAACATCGACATGCAGGGGCTGGAGGGCCTCATTGGTTTCTTTGTCTGTGATAACTACAGCTACACGAGGGGTACTATCCAAAGAAACATTACCTAATTTAATCATAATCTTTAAACCTTAACGTTCTTGTTTATTTTATTGTATATATTTAATACAGCATATTTTTCAGAAAACCCCAATGTCGGCAACGGTGGGCCGGCAATAGAAGGCACGAAAAATTTTCTCAAATATGAAAAAATTTTAACCTCCCCAAGATTCCCTGTCAAGTAAAATCTGGCTCGAGTCCCTCGAGTCTCGACAAGTCGGCACAAATCCGGCACAAAAATTCTGCAAATCCGGAATCTTGACTTTAAACCCAAATTTATGAGATTGCCGCGTCGGCTTGATAGTTTTGTGGCCTCCCCGCAATGATAATAGCGGATATAGGGGCTATAATTCGCTTAAGGTAGCGCCATTAGAAC
>JAGLHE010000043.1 GCA_023143685.1 Candidatus Omnitrophota bacterium | reverse complement strand
ACCCTTATCATCTTCCTCTTCTTGCTCGGAACAATCCCGCAAACAACCTTTGCGCAGACATCTTCGCGCAATATCCATGTCCAAAACATCACCCTCAAAGATGGCACCGTTCTCAAAGGCCAAGTTATTGATATTGAAGGCGATATTTATATTATTAAAACGCAGCATATGGGGACAATAGAAATTCACCTCAATGATCTTTACAGCATCACAACCCGACAACGATCTTCTTCACAAAAGATTACTATCCCTGAGCCAGGCCAAAGCAATGCTTTCAAGGGCCAAGTTCATCAGATGCAACAATCTTTAATGAAAAACCAGCAAGCTATGTCAGAGATTCAAAACCTTACAAAGGATCCTGAAGTTATGAATCTCTTGAAAGACCCTGAAGTAATGAAAGTCCTCCTTTCGATGGACCCTGTCACCGCGCAAAACAACCCCAAGATACAAAAACTCATGAGCAATCCAAAGATGCAAAAAATCATCACCATGATGATGTCGCAACAAAGGCCTCAACAATAAAATCAATTCTTTCAGGAATAGACAAAATAAACAGACACAAAATCTATTCTACGGGAGAAGTTTTTTGTGGAAAGGCATTCAAAAGTCCTGCCTGAATAGCTTGTTCCGGAATTTGCATAAAAGATTTGAGAAACACCACAGCTTCGCCTGCTTCAAAGATACGATTTTGTTTCTTGTACAACCTAACCGAATCGTTCAAATATTTTCCAACAAGGTCATTCTGCTTAAAATACGCCATCATGCCCGCAATATTATAATGGGCTTCCGCAAACTCCGGATTTATCTCAATAGCTTTCTCTAATGATTTAGCCGCCTCAGGGTACCTTCTTAACGCTGACAATGCACGTTCTTTAGAAAAATAAAATTGCGCTTGCTGCGGGTTGATTTTAATCGCCTCCTCAAAACTTTTTAAAGACTTCTCTTTTAGAGCATACTTTAAATAAACAAACCCCAACTCATAACGCAAAAACCCGCTCTTCGGATTAATTTTAACAGCCGATTCAAGAATCGTAACGGGATCCCGCCAATCCCGGTTGCGCGTAACTGTCCTTACCGAATACCCGCAAACCAAAACAACAATCAGGCCAACACTGACACCACGCAAAATCTTTCGAGGCAAGGGCCCACTCTTTTCTCTGAAAAGATAATCCATTCCATACCCAAGCAACAAACAGAATCCGAAAACCCCGGCATAAAGATACCGCTCTCTAAAATACACTGAAGTTGGAATAATATTCATCCCCGGCAATAAGCAAATAAAAAACCAGCTCACCCCAAACGCAATCAAAGGTTTTTTCTTATACATCCAGGCCGCTAAGGCAATTAACCCAACAACAACTGCTAGCGAAAGCAACACCTGAGGATCTCCCAAAGACTGTGTTGCTACAGATTGGGGGTAAAAATCTTTTTCATTGAAAGAAAAAATCCCGGAAGAAATCACATGGTTATGCGTTAGGGTCATCGGCACAAACGCAATCCAAACATACTTGGCTAACGCTTTAACACTCACTAACATCGTCAAATAAAAACTGTTCTTAAGATACATCCCCGAAGCGGCCACTCCCAGGACTTGCCATTTAACAAACATATAAAACCCAACCAAAACAAAAAACGGCAAAACTCTTCGCGCGATCTGCTTCCAGGATTCTTCGCCACCCCGGAACAGAAGGTCATAAACCAAAAAAAGCAACGGAAGCGACAATGTAAACTCGTTCGTAAAAACAGCCAGCACCCCAAAAACAAACGCTAATCTCTCTCTCCTAATCTTTAAGGGCTTCTGATCTTTCGCTGGCTGCACAGGAATCTCTAAGTCCTCGCCTACCGTTAAACGGGATGCTCCTGAAGAGGCCTTTATGTAATAATAAAAGGAGGCTAAAAGAAAAACAAACCCCGCATTCTCCACGCTCGCGGAAAGAAACGCAACTGACTCCACATGAACCGGATGAATGCCAAAAAACAAACTTGTTAAAAAAGCAATTGTTCTGTTTTTAACAAGTTGCCACGTTATCAAATACACTAAGAATGTTCCTGCCACATGAACCAACAAAGCAAAAAGATGATATCCAAAACTATCCATTCCCCAAAGCGTAAAATTTAAAGCCTGAAGAAATGTGCGGCCCGGCGAATAAACGTCACCCTGTCCATCCAAAGGGATATAATTTATAAAAAATCGCGGAAGACTGCTCAAATGGTGCGTCAACGGCCAGCCTTTAATAACTTCGTAATCATCCAGGACAAAATCATTGGCAAAAGTATTGGCAAAGCTAAAGATAACGGCAAGCAAGATAAAGATGACCTGCACTACCTGATGCTGAGCCATGGCTTTTATTTTTTCACAGAAAGATCTTTGTTTGTTTTGTTTTTTCATAATTGAGAAATATTATAACATTTTCAAAAACTACTTGTGCTGGCCTTTTAATGTTTGATACCGCAACTGTCCGCAGGCGGCAGACACATCTTGCCCTCGTGCAGACCGGAGTGTCACATGGACACCGCGCCGGATCAAGCTTTCCTTAAAAGCATTAATCTCTTTGCGTGACGGAGCTTCATAATCAAATTCCTGAACCGGGTTATATGGAATCAAATTCATTTTACAAATGACCCCCTTCAAAGACCGCGCTAACTTTTGCGCAGCTTGGGCATGCGAGGTTAAATCCTTAATAAGGATATATTCAAACGTGATTTGCCGTTTTGTTTTTTTTGTATACTCCCGGCACGCCTGCATTAATTTATCAAAAGGATACTTGCGGTTCACCGGCATCAGCGCATTGCGTGACGCGTTATCAAACCCATGCAAAGAGATCGCCAACTCAACCTGCAACCCCTCCCTGGAAAAGCGCTCAATCCCCGGGATCACCCCGCAAGTCGAAACTGTTATCCGTCGTGCTCCGATCCCCAGTCCCTGTTTAAGATTGATTATGCGCACAGCCTTTAAAACATTTTCATAATTATCCAACGGCTCGCCTGTACCCATAAAAACAATATGAGTTATTTTGGATAAATGGTTAATGGTTAATGGCAACTGGGATTGAACTGTTAGAATTTGAGCGAGAATTTCAGAAGTGGTGAGATTGCGCTTGAATCCGCCAACACCGCTGGCACAAAAACGACACCCGAATTTGCACCCGGCCTGCGTTGAAACGCAAACCGTTGCCCGTGTCTTTGTCGGAATCAGGACGGTTTCAATCTTTTCACCGTCAGCCAATTCAAACAGGTATTTTGTTGTTCCGTCGATGGAAATTTGTTTCGCAGGGGACGATTTCAAACCGTTCCCTCCGGTCAATGTAAATTGTTTCGCTAATTTCTCCCTCAATCCCTGGGAAAGATTTTTCATCTGATCAAACGACGTCACACCCTTTTGATAGATCCATTTAAAGATCTGTGTAGCTCGAAAAGACTGTTCCTTGCTATCTTTTAAAAAGCAACATAATTCATCAAGGGATAAATTGCGGATATCTTGGTGGTTCATCTTGTAAGAATGGATTATGTGAGAATCTTTATTCAGAAGCCGGCTTCTCTTCTTCTGTAACCTGCTCTGAAAACTCGCCTATTTTACGAAACCTGTCGTACCTGGCATTTAAAAGTTCTTCTTTGGAAAGAGCAACCAACTCCTTGATCGCCTTAAGAATCGTCTCTTTAAGACGGATCGCGACAAACTCAGGGTCCTTATGCGCTCCGCCTGGGGGTTCGGGGATAATTTCCTCGACAATTTCAAATTTCAACAAATGCTCTCCTGTCAACTTAAGGGCATTCGCGGCATCCGGCGCTTTAACACTGTTACGCCAAAGAATAGACGCGCACCCTTCCGGAGAAATCACAGAATAATAAGCATTTTGTAAAATAAAAACACGATCCGCGACACCAATTCCAATCGCCCCCCCACTACCACCTTCGCCGATCACAACAGAAATGATCGGAGTCTTGATCACTGCCATCTCTTTTAAATTTTCAGCAATGGCTTGCGCCTGGCCTCTTTCCTCAGCCCCAACCCCCGGATAAGCGCCCGGGGTATCAATAAGCGCTACCACCGGAACATTAAATTTTTCAGCAAGTTTCATAAGGCGGATCGCCTTGCGGTATCCTTCCGGATGCGCGCACCCGAAATTACGCATAATATTTTCATTTGTATCGCGGCCTTTCTGGTGGCCCATAATCATAACCTTTTGGCCATCAATCCTGGCAAACCCCGCAATCAACGCAAAATCATCAGCAAAAAGCCGGTCCCCGTGCAGCTCCACAAAATCAGAGGCGATCATATTAATATAATCTAACGTATACGGGCGCTTGGGATGTCGAGCAATCAAAACCCTCTGCCAGTCTGAAAGGCTAGCATAAATATCATTCTTCATATTCTCCAACTTCTGTTCAAGCTTCTTGATTTCCGGCTGGATGTTAATCTTTTTATCAGAACCAAAATTTCTTAGTTCTTTAATTTTACTTTCTAATTCCAAAATCGGTTTTTCAAAATCTAATGCGCTCATAATTTTTCCCTGCACTATTTCCTTTTCTTAAGATTGATATTTTTCAAACAGATAAAATCATACCCGCGTGATCACTTAGTCCACAACTGTCACTTCTGTCCCCTGCGGAACAATGCCATAGAGCTCCTCAACTTCTTCATTGCGCATACGCACACACCCTGCAGTGACTTGCTCGCCGATCGTGTCGGGTTCAGGAGTACCATGAATACCATAGCCGGGCAAATCAAATCCTAACCATCGGGTACCCAAAGCATTCTCCGGGCTTTCCGGAGGGACAACAACACCGCGGTTAAACCACACCGGGTCAATTAATTTTGTTGTAATTTTAAACGTTCCAACGGGGGTACTGTTATTTTCTCCCGTGGCAACGCTGTAGGCCTTCACCACTTCCTCACCATCCTTGAGAATAAGGATGTTTTGAGACTTATCCACAAAAACATTAAACGACCCCTGCCAAATACGCAGTTTTTGGCCAACCCGGATAACATCACTTTTCAAATGATTGCTTTTCTTTATCAGTTCAATCGTGACCCCGTATTTTTTCGAAATCTTTCCTAACGTATCGCCCACAACAACTTTATGAATCGCGGATTTTTCCGGAACAGGCGTACTGGAAAAAAGAATATCCAAGTTCAAATCTTCTAATTCTTTTTGAATAGTTGCGATATTTTCAACATCTGAATGATCCCTTAATATCTCCAGATAGACTTCTTTAGCCTGAAGGATATCTCCCTCTTTTTTAAGACGAGTTGCTTTTGAGTAAAACTCAGCGACGACCGGTGAAATTTGATTCTGCGCGACGTTCTCAGAATTTTTACCTTTTGGAAAACTCATCCACACCAGCATAAAAACTAATAACCCACCTCCAAAAATAATAATGCCTCTATTCACAGTCCCTGTCCTCCTTTATATGTGTTCTCTTTTTTTCTAAGGCCTAAACCCATCGGCTGTAAAAAATAATCGCAAGAAAACATCCTAAAATAGCACCAACTAAAACCTGAAGAGGCGTATGCCCAATCAGTTCTTTAAGACGGCTTTCTTCAACCGTGCCCTTCCAATACATGTCATCCATAATTTTATTAAGAACCTCTGCCTGCTTACCTGTAGATCGACGAACACCCTGGGCATCAAACATCGTAACCAAAGCAAACACAGCAGCCAAGGCAAACAACAAAGAGTCAAACCCGGTTTGCAACCCGCAAGACGTTGCTAAAGCTGCTGCTCCTGCCGCATGGCTCGACGGCATACCTCCAGTTCCAATAAACCATCGAAAATTAAATCGCTTCTCCCGAATAATACCAAAAACCACTTTAATGCTCTGGGCTACCGCCCACACGGATACTGTAATCATTAAAATTTCATTATTGAAAATAGCTTTACAAAAAAATTGTGTCATGTTCTTGTCGGAGAATTATCGGTAGAGCAAAATAAACTCGCTTGATATTTCTGTTTGCTCGTAACTATTTTATGGCCGTATCGGAATTTCGTATGAGGTTTTTGAAATTCCGATACTACAAAAAACATCTAATCCTGCAGCAAACCAAAAACCCTGCACATTTGACTTATTTTTCTATTTATGATAGATTACATTATAAATTTACCCCTTGAAAAAAGCAAGGCTCTTTTCAACCTTCCTTTTTTCTTATTTTTCCCCCGAAATTTCTTATTTTTCACCCCACAACTTTAACGTTATTTAGTATTTCTATTTATATTACTATTATGTTAGCTAAAGTTTCTAGTTATGGGCTTTACGGGATAGATGCATTTCCTGTAACTATTGAGGTTGATGTCTCCACAGGGATTCCGGCATTTGCGATTGTAGGATTACCGGATAACGCGATCAAGGAAAGCAAAGAACGGGTGCGTTCAGCTATTCGAAACAGCGGATATGAATACAAATCCCACCGCGTTACAGTCAATTTATCTCCAGCAGATATTAAAAAAGAAGGCCCCTCTTTTGATCTGGCGATTGCCCTGGGATTTTTAGCTGCTACAGAGCAAATCAATGCCTCTTCACTCGACGACAAAATATTTCTAGGGGAACTTTCTCTGGATGGACGAATTCGCTCTATCAAAGGAAGCCTCTCCATTGCCCTCGCTCTCCCGAATAACCAAAAAAAAGAACTTATTCTTCCTTACGCGAACGCCTTGGAAGCAGCAGCAACAAATAACGCCTATGTTTACCCTGGGCACACGCTTACCGATGTTGTTCATTTCTTGAACAATCCCAAAAAACAAAATCCTTTTCAGGTAAACATAGAAAATATTTTTGACACTTCCTGTTCGCATCTTATTGATTTTTCAGAAGTTAAAGGCCAGCAATCTGTTAAACGCGGGCTGGAAATTGCTGCTGCCGGAGGACACAATTGCCTTTTAATCGGCCCGCCAGGAAGCGGAAAAAGCATGCTGGCAAAACGTCTGCGTACAATTCTTCCGGATATCACATTAAAGGAATCTCTGGAAACGACAAGAATCCACTCGATCATGGGACTTGTCCCCTCACATCTTGGACTCATCTCAACCCGTCCTTTTCGTTCTCCACACCACACCAGCTCTGATGTCGCGTTGGTTGGCGGGGGATCGGTTCCGCGGCCGGGGGAGGTGACGTTAAGTCATAATGGGGTGTTGTTTCTTGATGAGCTTCCGGAATTTAATCGGAATGTTTTGGAATCTCTGCGGCAACCGCTGGAAGATCATTATGTCACTGTTGCGCGCGCGGCCCGCAGCGTGAGATTTCCCGCAAAATTCATGTTGATCGCCAGCATGAACCCGTGCCCGTGCGGGTACGCCACTGATCCTCGACGTGAATGTCATTGCACGCCCATACAAATTCAACGTTACATGTCAAAAATTTCCGGCCCGCTTTTGGATCGCATTGATATCCATCTTGACGTGCCGGCGTTAAAATCGACAGAACTTCTTTCTGCGCCGTCAGCAGAACCTTCTTCGGAAATCAAGAAACGCACGTTAGCGGCACGGGCGGTTCAACAAGATCGGTTTAACGGCACGGATATTTATGCCAACGCACAAATGGGGCAAAAACAATTGCGAAAATTTTGTCGCTTGTCGGAGGAAAGCAAGGAACTTTTAAAAACCGCGTTGGAAGAATTGAATATTTCAGCGAGAGCGCATGACAAAATTTTAAAAGTAGCCCGGACGATTGCGGATTTGGAAGGGATCGACGCTATCGCCCCCGAACACATCGCAGAGGCGATCCAATACCGATCGCTGGATCGAGGGTGGTAAAATTGATAAAATTATGGATTTATTAATTTGTAGAGACGTTGCACTGCAACGTCTCTACGATATCATTTTTATTATCATGTCATTATTCAAAAACAAATACCGCATCAAATCAACACGATTGCCCGAATGGAATTATGCGTCGGACGGGGCATATTTCGTAACAATTTGCACAAAAACCAAAAATAATTATTTCGGTCATATTGTTGATGGAAACATGATTTTAAATAAATTTGGCCAAATCGCCATTCAATGCTGGACGGCAATCCCTGAACATTTTTCAAATATTCGTTTGGATGAATTTGTTATCATGCCCAATCATATTCATGGAATATTAATCATCACAAAACGTAGAGACGTTGCATTGCAACGTCTCTACAATAAAATGTCCAAAATTTCCCCGCGGGCGGGGTCTATCTCGACCGCAATCCGGTCATTTAAATCAATCGTAACCCGAACCATTAACGCCGATTATCCTGACCTGCATTTCGCCTGGCAACCCCGTTTCCACGACCACATCATCCGAACCGAAAAATCCCTAAACCAAATCCGTGAATACATCATCGGCAACCCCACCCGGTGGGATTTGGACAAAAACAATCCCAACAATAACGCAGGGGCACAAAATTTTGTGCCCACGAACAGAAAGAACAATTGTTATGAAAACATCAACAACAAAAATCATTCCGCATGACATTATTCAAAACAAAATACTCTTTATCCGAGGCAAAAAAGTGATGCTGGATAAAGACTTAGCAAATCTTTACCAAGTTGAAACACGAACCCTAAATCAGGCGGTTAAACGAAATTTAGACCGATTTCCAAAAGATTTCATGTTTCAACTAACAAAAGAAGAGTTTGAAAATTGGATGTCACAAATTGTGATATCCAATAAGGAAAAAATGGGTATAAGAAAAAGACCCTGCGCCTTCACCGAACACGGCATCCTCATGCTCTCAAGCGTCCTAAACAGCAAACAAGCCATCCACGTAAATATTCAAATTATGAGGACTTTTACAAAGCTAAGAGAACTGCTGGCAACACATGAGGATTTAAAACGGAAGATTAAGACGATGGAGAAAAAATACGACTACCAATTCAAAGCGGTATTCGAGGCAATCAAAGAATTACTTAGCACTCCCGAAAAACCTAAAAAACCGATTGGGTTTCATGCTAAGTGAAGAATTAAGGTTGCGGTGTATGGCACGCTAATTTTTAAACAGGGGACGCAGGTGTCTGTCCCACCTACTTCGGCAGCCAGATAGACATTTTGTAATAATGTTTTAAATGCGGGGCAGGAAGTTTTATACCTCCTATCTGCCTGTAATATTTCGGCAGCATCTGAGGAATAAAATTAGAACCTCGGTATGTCACAAAAGCCAAATCAAATTTTTTGGCTTTAATCATTTCTTTAATTTCATCACGATATTTGTAATGCCTGTACGTCACCCGTCCATCCTTTGGGAACAGCCAACTCATAGAATGCCGATACGCGCCCATCTTAAAATATTCTGTTAGCCCGGAATCATAAACAGGCATGCCCTCATGCACCAACAATGGAGCAATAAATGGGGAGTTTAAGACATTTTTATATGTCTTAATCTGTTCTGTGACACTTTCCCATCCCTTTAGATCGAAATCATTTTCTCGAAGATACGCCCCTAAATCATGCTCGTATGAGACAAACAATAAATTAAAAATCAGGAATGGCAAAAACAAAAGTTGCCAACGTTCATATTTCTTCATCAAACCACAAACAACAAGGATCACAAAAGGTGTAAGCAGATGAAAGAAATACCACATCCATGCCCCGTTGTTTCGGCCTAAACGAAAATAAAGCACCGCCGTCGAGAACAGCATACAAAACAATGCCAGGTCTCCAGGGCTGTTCAAAAAAGGTTTTCGAAACCCTGAAAAATTTACAGCATGTCGTATCTTTTGTTTAACATCAGAAAAGACATTCCCCTCTCGGCAAACTTTGCGTATTCCCTGAAACGCGGACACGCCCAGAATTCCAAATAATATTAAAAACAGCCCGCTGTGATACTTAAAAAACCGGACAAATTGTTCATGACAAAAAACCAGAAAATCATTCGTCGCGTTAGTATGAACGAAAATGATATTATTAAAATACGCGTCGAAATAATGATTCATAACCACAATACTACCGGTCAACAAAAACAATGACACAAAACCATAAATTATCCCCTTCTTCTTAGATACAAAAAAGAAAAGGAAAAAAGTTAAATACGGCAAAGCAAAAACAAAATAGGGTTTGGTGTAAAAAGCAACAAGAGAAATCAGGATACTGGCCCACAGGCTTTTCCATGAATACTGATGTTTCCATGGCAAAAACAGCGCCACTAAAAATAAAAATAGTCCTAGCGTGTTTGGCCCGGCACAAGGGGTTGTGGTTCGAGGGAACAACAAAAAAGCATAAAATATCAGCACTCCACTTAAATTCAAAAGAAGCGGAACCTTTTTCCGATGCATAACGCGCGCCAAGACCCCGCAACATAAAAAAGCAAAGAACGCTGTTACCGCGCGGTGCACATACGTAGTCGGGCCCCATATCTTCGCGAAAGGATAAACCACCAAAGAATACACGATTCCATAAACATTGGTGTAGCGCGGCTGATTTTCAATAGCAAACGGGTTTAGCCCTTTCAGCATGGCTTCAACCGCCATGATCATCGACCCTTCTCGATATTCCAGAGGATAAGGAAACGTGACAAGCTGATAATGGTAATACGCTAACCGGACAAAAACATAAGCCAACACCAAGCCGAACAAAACCTGAAAAACTAAATTGATTCTTTTAAAAATAGTAGAGTCCATCATCTTTTTTATTTTAAAATTAAAATACAAATCCAGCCGGGGCAAGCCATACATACGGCTGCTAAGATTTCAAAAAATCTTTTGAATCCGGTTCATAAAAAAATTGCTGGTGGGGGACATTAATTGCTGCCTGAAAAAAATTCGCGCCGTTCACATTCTTTCACTGCATTGCAGAAAATTTTACAATTTCCTATACCACAAAAAAATCATCAAATCTTAACTCTAAAGAGTTTGTGCAATAGCGTTACTGACTTCTATCATAGAATTAACACCGGCGCGAAGCGTTTGATTTAAGGAAACACTAAAAAGGCCTCCATTAAAATTGACAAAACTGATCAAAATCCCTAAAGTCACTGCCAACAAAAGGAGGTACTCAATTGTACTGCTGCCTTGTTTTTTAAAAACTCTACGCATCAGCTATCTCCTAACCTTCTTATCTTCCCTACAAAGTATACCATCCGGCCTTGTGTTTAAAAAGGGTTTTTAATGTTCTCCCGCGTGAAGACCGTGTGGCTTAAAACACAACACGCCTTGGCAATACCAAAACCGACTAATTTCTCACAACCTCAAGAGATCCGAGATGACCAGCATCTCGCGCATTTCTTTTAATCTTTTGGCGTTTTATCAAGAGAAGAACAACAGCTAACATCGCTGGAAGAGCCCGAAAGGGCAAGGCCACTAAAACATAAACGAGCGGCAGTGCGTTTTCCAAAACAGGCCTAACTGCTGTAACCAAATGATATCCCATGCCCGCTATCATTCCCAAAAATGCGAAATAAAACAACCACCCTCGAGCGATAAAACCACGTGGCAACAAAATAAGTAAAGCATACAAGATATGCGGTAAAACATGACGCGTGACCTCCATGCGCGTCAGGATAAACCCTTCCTGCGCAACAAACTCAGGTCGAATAATACTGTAAAGGCGAAAGGCCAACAACGAAAGGCCAAAAACAAAAACATAAAGCGCTGCGATTCCAAAAGCAAATCCGACAACTATTCGCTTAGTCTTCTCGACTTTCTCTTTCTTAATTCTCGCGATTTGCTCTTGCGTCAAAAAACCTTTTTCATCAACAGCCTCTAAGCACTCATTGATGTGGTCAGGATGGTATTCTGCCTCTCCTGCTAAACATTGACGATAATATTCCAAAAGCTTACGTGTAGGGACAATATCAGCATTTTTATTATTAGCATCCAACAAGGCTTTAACTGTCACATTAATGAGTGAGTCCTGAATAGATATCTTTTCATATTCAGGATCGACAATCACCGCAAGCGTCCAAGCATAAACATCGTCAGGCGCAATCTCCTCGCGCAGATGTTGACTCAATTTTTCTAAAACCTCTTCCCGCCTGATGACCATTGCGCTTCCTTTTTCTTACCCGGACAACTACATTTCTTTGAGTACAAGACAACCTTGCCTAAAGTCTATCATTCTTTAAATGGCTTTGCAATACGGGAGAACCCCTCTAACGCTGAGAAATAGACACTGACAAGCGCTAATAAAAAGAAAAAGCCACCTGCGTTCCCCGAGAGGAGACAAGTGGCTTTGAAAATGCTGCTATTATTCCAAACTACTTAAAAGGTCTGTCAGCTGTTCTTCTAATTCTTTAATTTGAACATCCTTACTATCAACTATTTTCGAAACTAAATTCAACTGGCCCTCTGTATCTTGCAATCGTTTTTCAACAACCTTGTAATCATCTTCTTTTCTCGCCAATTTAACTTGCATAGCCTCAATTTTTTCTTGTACGTCTTTTAAACCAACAGCACCGCCTTTTTTCTCTCTTAAGGCACTGATCTCTTTACGCGCCAAAATAAGTTTTTCTTTTAAGCTTACCATCAATTTATCTTGTCGCTTCATAAGCTGCATACGTTTTTCAAATTGATTGCTTCGTCCTGACATTTTAAAATCTGTGAACAAAATTTTATTTTGCAAATAACCCATTTCAATAATACTTTGTCGCAAATCTTCCTTAAGCCGATCTGTCTGCTTTGTGTACTGCTTTTCCTTCTTCTCCATCTTCCACGTCACACGATTCTTTTCTATTTCTAAATTCTTAATTGTACTCTTAAAATCTTGTGCTGTCTCCCGCCATCCCTTTTTAACAACAGCAAACGAGGCTTCCAGCTTTTTAAATTTCTTGTCTTTTTCCTGAATAAGGGCAGTTTTATTCTTCACATCTGCCTTAAGGCCTGCAATTTCCTGATTAAGTTTATCAATGGCCTTTCTTTTTCTGGACATCTCTTTATCTTTACTCGACACCTGGCCCCGCAACTCCTTAATCATGTTCTTATCTTTAGCGACATCCTCTTGCATGTCTTTCTTCAAAGAGGTTATTCTTTGCTGACTTTCACCTTTTAATTCTTCAATTTTCTGCTGATTTTCAGTTTCTAATTCTTTAATTTTGTGACGATCCTCAGCTTCTAATTTTTCAATTTCCTGACGATTCCCTTCCTTTAAATCTTTAATGCGCTGATCTTTTTCTTTAAGTTGCGCTTTATGCTTAGCAGGAAGCCTTTTTAACTCTTTTTTAAGACTGGCAACTTTTTCTTCTTTCTCTTTCAACTTATTTGCTTTCTCAATAACCGCGCGCTCTAAACTTTCAATCTCTTTCTTCAAATTCGTAACTTGCTTATCTTTCCGCACATTTGCCGCTTTAACTTCATGCAACAAAACTTCTTTTTTCTTTATGCTTTCCTGCACCTCTTCCTGAACAGTACTAATTTTTTGCTTTAAATTCCTTTCAATAGCTTCAATTTGCTTATCCTTTTCAGCAATCATGGCCAACTTCCTGACTAACTTATCTTTCGCTGTGCCTAACTCAGCATGCAACCCTGTAGCTTCTTCTTCTTTCTCTTGCGCCATTTTCGCTGTTGATTCTAACAACACACGATCCTTTGCCGAAAGACTCTGATATTTCTTTTTTATCTGCTTAACTTCCTGGCGCAAAGAAGCGTTCTCTTTCCTTTTTTCATCCACCTTCTTTTGCAACGCCTCCTGCTCTTCCTTGATAGAAAGAGTTACATTGACGCGACGTTTGTGCTTCTTTTCTAACGCAGCAATCCTTTTTTCATACCATTCAGGCCTGCGATCCAACCGGCCGGAACGCAAGGATCTTGTCTTCTTTTTGCCATACAATAATCCCGCGTTAATATCCAATTCGTTTAAATAACGCTGCGCATCTTCATTATTAGGATCAAGCAACAATGCTTTAGAAAACTCATGAACAGCATTAGCATACTCTCCTTGCCGATAATAATGCACACCTTCAGCTACAAGGTACTGCGCAACAAGACTTGTGTTGGCAAAAGCAGGTAAAGGATAAAACATCATGCCTACTGCCCACAAAACTAAAACAATAACTGCACTCTTTTTCATAATTCCACTCTCCGATAAGTAATTATTTTCCTTAGAATAAGCTCACTTGATATCTTTGATTGCTCGCAACTATTTTATTCCCGTATAGGAATTTCGCATGTGGTCTTTGAAATTCCTATACTATAAATTAATACATATGAAATTAAAGTATATCACATCATTTTATGATATGCAATGCGACTTACAGGCACTCTTTTCGCCCACTTCTTACTTCTCCCGTTACCAGCTTCACAAAGAAACCGCTTTCCTAAAAACCCTTAATCTTATTGTACCCACCATACTTATGTTTTATACTTTAAATACATAAAGATATTCATTATTCATAAATATGGAAGTTTTCAGCACAAAACTATTACGGAGATTTTCCAATGAAAAAACCGATTATTCTTTTCGCACTCATCGTCATGGCCACCACGGCTTACGCCCAATCTTCCATGACATTAACAACCTATTACCCTGCCCCGTTTGGGGCTTATGACCGTATGCGCCTAGTTCCACGCCAGCAACTAACCGGGGTATGCGACATTGGAACAATGTACATTGAAAAAGTCGATAACGGCGAAGATATTTACCATTTCTGCCGCGAAGATGGAATCACTGGTGCTGGCGTTTGGGATAACTCATTAGCAGGTGTATGGCAACAAAATGGCCTCAATATCTTCCCTGCAGATGTAGCCGTAGACAACTTTGATGACATTTTTGTCGGTATCGGGACAACCAAACCTATATTCAAACTTACTCTCGCAAATGACGGCGGCATCTTGGCTAAAGGAACTTACAACGACGGGGTATTCCTTCCCCCCATAGGTGCGGGACCCCAGTTCATCTGGTATCCCCGCAAAGCCGCCTTCCGTGCAGGATCGGTTTCATCGACTCAATGGGAGGATTCCAGCATTGGAGATTATTCCGTTGCCATGGGGTATGACACTGTCTCCTCAACTACGGCTTCAA
Source organism: Candidatus Omnitrophota bacterium (assembly GCA_023143685.1). GTDB lineage: Bacteria > Omnitrophota > Gorgyraeia > Zapsychrales > JANLHA01 > JAGLHE01. The sequence continues at coordinate 11,807 of JAGLHE010000043.1, read as the reverse complement.
CAGCCCTTGGACAAAGCACTACCGCTATCGGTGTTGCCTCTACCGCAATGGGACAAGGAACAATAGCCAGCGGTATTGCCTCTACCGCAATGGGACAAGGAACAATAGCCAGCGGAAACTATTCGACTGCTCTGGGACAAGGAATAAAAGCCAACGGATTATATTCCTTTGGGGTCGCTTTAAATGACCAGACAGGTACCATCATCACCCAACCCAACACCATGGCGATTATGGGAGGCAATGTCGGCATCGGGACAACAGCGCCAGAAACATTACTACATGTTTTTGGGACAGATACTGATCCCAAAAAGAATGTTTTATTTGAAATAGACACCCTTACTCTGGAAGACAGCAGCCCGGGAATCAAGTGGAGAGTCACTGCCGACCCCACAGAGGCTGATGATTTCTTCACCTACGCCCATGCCTCTAAATGGACTCTCTACTACATGAAAGAAGGAGTGGGATGGGCTTCGGGCTTTATGATGGACACCGACGGTAATGTTGGAATCGGAATCACTGACCCGAGCCAACTTTTACACGTAGCCGGCAGCGTCCTGGCTAACGCATACTACTACTCCTCAGATGAGACACTCAAAGAAAACATTGAACCTATCGATGGAACAAAAATTTTAGATTTAAACGGCGTACGCTTTCACTGGAAAGAAAACGGTGAGCCGGAGATCGGCCTTATCGCACAAGAAGTTGAAAAGATTTATCCCGAACTTGTGGCAACAGACCCAAACACCGGACTTAAATCTTTAAAGTACGGCAATCTCGTAGCTCCTCTTATCGAGATGATCAAACAACAGCAAAAACAAATTAATACGCTCAAGACTGAAGTACACGAGCTCATGTCTTTAAAAACAGAGGTTGCGGAATTACAAAATATTCTCAAAGAAATGAAAACCAAATGAAAAAAATACTCTTTTTAACCATTTTTATCTTTGCTTTTTGTCTCTCGATCCCGCATGCGGCGGCACAATATACAGAGGCTGACTTGCAGATGAAAGACATCAACGATATTGATGTAGGGTATCGTTTATTGCCGGCTTCTCCTATTTATATCAACGCACATGGTTCCTGCGCACAAGTCCAACACACAAGCCCCTACGATCTTTTTGTCCCGACAAAAACAACTGAGGAATGGAACGACCCAGTGACCGGATTTCAAGCTAAAGCAACTATTTCAGTAACCGAACTTAGCATGTTTTCCTGCCCAGGGACATGCCCCAACAGCATTTGCGAAGAGATGGCGGGTGAAAATTGTTACACCTGTTCAAGCGACTGTGGAACATGTTGCGGGAACACCTCGTGTGATGACGGTCAAGATGGACGGCCTAATTATGGCGAAGACTGCAACACCTGCCTTATCGATTGCAATTCTTGTGACGCTGACCCTGCCTGCGGGAACAACATCATTGAAGTCTGGGCCGGAGAAGTTTGCGACGGCCAGGCACATTGTCTATCAGATTGTTCCGGGTGTGAGATAAATTATACATGGGATGGAAACAGTTGTGTTGCTGATTGTGATGTAAATATGGGTAATAACTGTGATGCAGGATTATGTATAAATGGGGAAATTCAATGTGATGGATCAACCTGTGGCACACCAACCACAAAGATAGCTTTAGGAAGCGATCCTTATGGTGATTGTTTACCGTATACCTGTACAGATGAAATATCCGGCTGGAGCGGTAATAGTTGCACTCGTTATACTGATGGGACTGCAAACAATGGTAATTGTGATGGAAGTGGTGCGTGTTCTACTTTAGCTGATTCTTGTAGTGGATCAGCAGTAACAGCAACTTGTGGAAGCGCAGGATGCAAAAAGGATTGTCCTTCTGGAATGCCTGTAGATTCATTTAATTCAGTCAGTGAAATTTGTTATACTTCGGGACAGGCTAATTGCTTAGCGACAGAAGCTTGTGATACGACCGGGACTTGTGTCCCAAGCTCTAATAAGGATATTTATTTTACAGGTGAAATTACAAGGATCACAGGGTATGGAGCTTATACATATCACGGTAACGGTAAAAACCAAATTTATGGATACAGGACGGATTATCCGAATGACAAAACTTATATAGACTACAATCCTGACACGCAAACCTTTTCAGGTAAAATGTATGCCCCGTTTGTAGTAACTAGATGCAGCAGCAGAGGCGAACCCACCGGAGGTTATAGTTATGAAATACTGCCTTCTATGGGTCCTGTCTGGGTTGGTGATATATATGATGGATGCACACATACGCCTGCCGGTCAATTTGATTTTAATCTCACAACTAGCGAAGTTTCAGGAACGATTATATTTACGGGTGGAACTGGTCAAATCACATTAACTGCTTCCGGTTCAACAATAACAGGATCGCAGGACGCCACAGGACAAATTACTGTTGCCATTTACTAAATGATACAGGGGACATCGTCCCTCTTGTCATTTTTATCCCAAATTCAGCAAAACAACAAACTCACCCTTTGGCTTTTTTTCTTCAAATTGCAGTACAAGATCAGCCGCATGTCCTCGTTTCACCTCTTCAAACTTTTTTGTGATCTCACGCGCGCACACTACCTGGGGGTTATCTAAAACTTCTTCAATATCTTTTAAGGTCTTAATAATGCGATGCGGCGACTCATAAAAAATAATCGTCCTCTTCTCATCTTTAAACGTCTCGAGCTTACGTTTGCGCGCCCCGGACTTTACCGGCAAGAACCCCGTAAAAATAAAACTGTCCGACGGGAGGCCGGACAAACATAACGCAGCCACCAACGCGCACGCACCAGGCACAACTGTAATCTCTACCCCCTGCTGCCGCGCAAGCTGAATCAACCGATACCCCGGGTCACTAATCCCGGGTGTGCCCGCGTCAGTAACCAACGCGACATCTAATCCTTCTTTTAATTTGCCGACCAAATAATCTGCTTTCTTGAATTTATTGTGTTCAAAATAACTGGTAAGGGGTGTATCGATTCCGTAATGCTTAGTCAGAATACGGGTATGACGGGTATCTTCCGCAGCGATCAAATCAACCTCTTTTAAGGTCTCAATCGCGCGCAAGGTGATATCTTTAAGATTTCCGATAGGAGTGGATACAATGTATAACATTTTGATGGTCGCTAAACCACGCGAAACTACGCTAAAATTTCGCGTGGTTTAGCGTTTCTATTCTACGGTAACTGATTTTGCGAGATTGCGCGGCTGGTCTACGTCACAACCGAGCTGTACCGCGATGTAATACGCCAAGAGCTGCAGCGGCAGCGCAACAAGAAGTGGTGTTAATAAATTATTTGTTTCTGGAACATAAATAACATGATTCGCGTGTTTTTTGATCGCGTCGTCTCCCTGGGTAGCAATCGCAATAATCTTTCCCTTGCGCGCCCGGATCTCCTGCATGTTTGAAATCATCTTTTCATACACATCAGACTGCGGGGCAATACACACCACCGCCCGGTACTCGTCAATCAAAGCAATCGGCCCATGCTTCATCTCACCTGCCGCATACCCTTCCGCCGGGATGTAAGAAATTTCTTTTAACTTCAATGCCCCTTCTAATGCCGACGGGAAATTAACATTTCGCCCTAAAAACAAAAAGCATCCAAAGTGCGAATTCTTTTTCGCGATCTTTGCAACCTTCTGCTTATTCTTTAAAATATCCTCATAAAGCACGGGAAGCTTTTTAAAATCTTTAATAATCTTTTGCCGTTGCGCTTCGCTGATTTTTTTATGAAACCCGCTCATCTTAAGCGCCATCAAATACAACATCGCAATCTGCGCGATATACGCTTTTGTGGATGCCACTCCGATCTCCGGCCCGGCATGTGTGTAAAGAATCCCGTCAGACTCTCGCGCTAAAGATGACCCAACCGCGTTACAAATCGATACAAGCCTGGCACCCTTTCGCCTGGCTTCACGCACTGCTGCCAAAGTATCCGCAGTCTCCCCTGACTGACTAACCGCAAGAATCAACGTCTTTTTATCTACAATCGGATCTCTGTAACGAAACTCACTCGCTGCCTCAACACTTACAGGGATTCCTGTCATCTTCTCTATTAAATAACGGCCAACCATGCCCGCATGATACGCTGTCCCGCATGCAACCACAATAATCCTGGTAAAACCTTTAAGTTCTTTATCCTTTAAATTTAAGCCTTCTAAACAAACCTGATTACCTTTTAGCCGCGTTTTAAGCATCTGCCTTAAAACATCCGGCTGCTCATGAATCTCTTTGAGCATAAAATGAGCAAACCCTTGCTTTTGCACAGCATCCACACTGAATGTCACCTTGTCTACTTTAAGCGGAACTTTTTTTCCGGCAAATGTTGAGACCTCCACGTTCTCCTTTGTAATCAACGCCATCTCCCCATCTTTTAAATAAACAACACGCTTTGTCGCGTCCAGGATCGCCGGCACATCTGAAGCAATAAAATTCTCATTCTTACCAATCCCGATAATCAACGGGGATCCGATCCGTGCCGCCACCAACTGATCCGGATGATCTTTCGAAATCACACCTAAAGCAAACGCCCCACGCAACTGACGGATCGCTTTCCGCACAGCCACTAAAAGGTCGCCCTGGTAATATTCCTCGACGAGATGAGCGATCACCTCTGTATCCGTTTCCGAAACAAATTTGTGCCCTTTATTTTGCAGCATAAATTTAAGTGATTCATAATTCTCAATAATACCGTTATGAACAAGGAGAATATTCTTTGAACAATCAAAATGAGGATGAGAATTGGTTTTATTGGGAGCACCATGCGTTGCCCACCGGGTATGCGAAATCCCTAATGAGGAACGCGAGAGAGGTTGATTCTTAATAAGTTCTGTTAAATCTTTGATCTTCCCCTTGATCTTACGAACAACAATCTGGTCCTTATTAGAATCAAAAACACCCACCCCGCTGGAATCATAACCCCGGTACTCTAATTTCCGAAGGCCTTCCAGAAGAATGGGTGTCGCGTCTTTTTCACCTACATATCCGATAATTCCGCACATTTTTTATAAACTCTCTCAAACGCAGATGAACACTGATAAAAAAACTCCAGATGAGTGCAGATATCTGTGCTCATCCGTATTAATTCGATCTAATATGAATGTATGTTACTTCTTTTTTATCTTTACCGCGCTTTTTGGTAAAATACACTTCACCATCACATGCAGCTGTTAAATGCATACGGCCGTTGATGTTTATCCCCGGCTTCCACTTGCTCCCCTGACGCGTTAATACCGTTCCAGACTTAACTTTCTGCCCACCTGTAACCTTAATACCGCGCGTTTCACGATAAAATTTTGTTGTTAATCCACCAACTTTCGCCATATCGTCCTCCTTGATTTTTCCTTAGTGCCATCACCTGTCAGCAATATTGCACCTAAATAGCTAGATTTAACCCGGCTTTTGCATCGGGTTCTAAAAAATATGCCCTCTCCTAATTCGCAGGAAAGGGCATATCATAACAAAAAAATTAAAACGTGTAAATATATTTATATCAGCAAAAAACGCCCTATTTCTTTGCATTTAAAATATCATCAACTTCTTTCCTAAATGACGCGAAATCACGAGAACGGGTCTTTTTGCCATTCAAAAAAAACGTTGGTGTTCCACGCACAGCCACCTTCCCAGCCAGCATCATATCTGCTTCAATGAACTTTTCCCATTCAGCATCTTTTGAAGTGTAATCTTTCTTGAATTTCTTAACATTTAACCCGATTTCTTTAGCTAACTCTTCGAACTTCTCATCGCTCAAAGCGCGACTATTTTCCAACAAGGCATCTACCATTTCCCAATATTTCCCTTGTTCGCCAGCTGCAAAAGCAGCCTTAGCCGCTGGCTTAGCTTGTTTATGAAATCCTAAAGGAAAATTCTTTAAAACATAATTAACCTTGTCAGGATAAGTGCTTAAGACCTCCTCAATCATTGGATGAAACCGTGTACAAAACGGACACTGGAAATCAACAAACTCAACAATCGTAATCAGCGCGTCCTTTTTTCCTCTTATCGGAGAATGTGCTACATCAATATTATAAACTTTTGTAAAATCTTCTGATGGAGGGCCTTGTCGCTGTGACGGTGCCACAGGACGCGCGTTCTTAATAAGATTGGTCATCTCTGTAATTTTACTTTCTAACCCTGCGATACGGTTCTCGAGTTCTTGTTGTTTAGCCAAAAGGCCGGTCACTTTCCGCGATTCTTCCCGGGGCTGTGCCGCACTTGCCCGCTCAACCGCTGCCTGACCTTGCACCAATTGTTTTTCCATCTTCCTTTGTAATGTCAAAATCATTGCCTGCTGTGTAACTAATCTTTTCATAACCGGGCTTGTTGTTTGCTGAACCATGATGGTCAACCCGACAAAAACGGATGCCACCACAACCAGAACCAGGACGAACAACTGGTCTCTAAGCGATGCCTTCATAACCCCTCCCTTTCTTTTACTGTTCTCCTAAAAATAATTATTTCATTCTATCTTATATTATTAAAATAGTAAATAGTTTATGATGAATATCCCACGACCTCGACCCTGTCTTCTCTACAAAGCTATCCCGCCATACCTTGAAACAATATGTTTAATATCATCCCAACGGCGTGTGCATCCAAAAATAGCGATAATACAAACACTCTTACCTTTCATAAGATACCCCACAAAACACGCTTTAGCCGCTTTCGTGTATCCGGTTTTCCCAAAGAGCCTTTGCTTCCAATCAAAAAACAACATCTTATTATGGCTTTTGAGTTTAATCTTACGGCCGGCTGTTGACGAGATCGTTTTGTACTTCGTCTTAATCACCTGCAGGAAAAAATCATGCTTGATCACTGCCCGAAAAATCAAATACATATCATACGGGGTTGTGTACTGTTTTGCTTTCTTGGTCGGCAACCCATTAGAGTTTGCAAATCGGGTATGTTCCGCCCCCATCTTCTTGGCCCGCGCGTTCATCATCTTAACAAACTTCTGCTCAGAGCCCGCGACAGCCTCTGCCAACACCACACTCGCGTCATTAGCAGATTTCAAAAGAAGCGCATAGAGCAAATCCCTTACCTTAAATTTCTCACCGGGTTTTGCATAAATCTTTGACGGCTGCGGATACGTAGCCTGTTTGCTCACCGTCACCACTTTATCTAACGGCAATCTTTCCAAAACCAACAACGCTGTCATCACCTTTGTGGTGCTGGCCGGTAAAACGCGTGTATGAACATTCTTTCCATAATACCGCTTAACCTCTGTACTATTTGAAAAAATCGCGGCACGCGCTGAAACAGAATAACCTTTTTTCTTGGCAGCCGATAAAGAACACGGAAAAACAAGGCTAACCACTAAAAAGCAAGCAACAATCCGAAAAAAGGGGTCAAGTCTTGAAAAACGACTTACCATAAAAGACCTGTTTCCCTTTTTATTAGTTAAGTCACTTTTCAAGACTTGACCCCTTTTATTGACTGACAAACTGCTTGATAAACTTGATTTATCGCCTTACCCACACCTGCCGTTGGCAAAACAGAATGCCCTGCGGCCTTAGCCACACACCACCCCCTGGGCCCTTTAATAATTGTAATCCACACATGCTGTGTTATTGTTTCTTCCGCAACCACCACAAGAACCATAGCCTTTTGCCGGTTAGCATCAAACAAAAAATCCTTTTGAATAATCGAAGTCTCGCCTGTCACTTTTTCCACTTGAAAACGTTCAGGCACAAAATCATTCGAAAAATAAACCCTCAAATCTTCATCCTCCGTTAAAGGGATATCACAATGTTTTTCCTTAATCAAGCGCAGCTCAAAAAACTCTTTTTGTCCCTCCGCGCACCACTTTTTCTCAAACTTCGTATCAAACTGCGGATGGATAATATCTTTCTCCCAACGAAACCCCATCCCCTCCACCTGCTCTAACACCCAATGAAAATACGGCTCATAATCTGTGACCAGCTGCACCTCGCCCTGTTCAATTAGCCGGCTATTAATTAACTGCAAGAATTTCTTTGAAAAAAGACGATATTTCTCATGGCCTTTTTTAGGCCACGGGCAGGGAAACAAACAGCAAATCTTAGTAATCGTCTGTGGACGAAAAATCCGTTCAAATGCCACGACCGCATCAATCTGTAAAATCCTTACATTTGTGGCTAACTGTTCATTGTGGTTCTTTCGACGAACAATATCAATACGCCTTAACGCCTTTTTCAAACGTTGCCAATCACGCTCAATTCCGACAATGTTCCGGTCGGGATTATTCATTGCCGTCCGCACTAAAAATTCACCTAACCCAAACCCGATCTCAACGTCCAAAGGCTTTTTCTGTCCAAACTGTTTATCCCAATCAATGGGCCGCTCTTCTTGATAGTGTGAAACAAAGTTCTCTACGGAAAAAACCATTTTAAATCCATTTAATCCTTTAACCCAGATTTTGCATTAGGGTCGCAGTCCTATACTGTGAAAGAATGCCCACCCTTTCCCCACCAACTTGCCATCTTTAAAAACCAACGGCTCAAGTTCATCGTCGGCAATCTTATCATCTTCCTGCTTAATTGAAACAAAATAATAGTGCACCTGATATTCTGTAGTTCCTTTTTTAATCATTTCCAAACGATAAGGATTTTTCAAGGTGATCGGATTGTATTGCTTGATCTCTTCATTTAATATATAACCTACCACCACCTGCCCGCCAAGAACAGTTTGGACTTCTTTCTCACTCATCCCCGGCAACACTTGCCGCAAACTCACAAGTTTATGTCCCGTAGATGGGGCTGCCACCTGAGCATCCTCTGCAATTGTTACACACCCAGCCAGTGTCATACTCATAAAAAATAAAATTAATCTTTTCACTCAAACCTCCTTATCCTGGCGGTTCTTAGCTTTTTTTCTTCTCAAAAACTGTTTCACAACGTCTGTTGAGGTCAAATAATAAAAACTCAAAAAGAAAATCAAGATATACACCAACAAATACACAACGCCATAAAGACTCGCCATCTTTAAGCCCGAAAAATATCCCGACAGCCTCGACCAAAAACTTGCATTTGGAAAATAATACACGTTCAAAACATTAGCATTGTGCGTCAAAAATTCTAATGGCACCGCGCAATACTGCATGTACCAGGCAACCATCATCTTAAAAAAAATATCCATGTACAAAACATACAAGGTAAACGACCTCCCGAAAGGATATCGTCTTATCAGCATAAGGCCGGACAACATAAAGCATATTCCACAAAACAACTCAAATAACACCAAAGCATGAAAAAGTATCAGGTGATAATTTTTGGCATGAGGAGACCGAAGACGTCGAAAAATCTCATCTGACTGAGAAGCCCCTGGCGAAGAAACACCTGACGAACTCAATACCGGTTTTTGCCACCATCCTGAAATCGTCGCGCTTCGCACATAAATCGTTGTTGTCCACAGCATCCCCCACAAAAGAAAAAAAACTCCTAAACAAAGCACACCTTTTGACGATTTTTTTCTCATATCCTCCCCTAATAAACTTTTTCCTGTGACCTGGTTAGCCACAAATCAAAAAGTTTTTGGCAATCTTGTTTACAAAAACCACTTACGACCTTAACCGGACTTTTTCCTGACTTTTTCATCTGCGTATTCGATATAGCCAATTCATTAAACCCGGCCCTTTGCGCGTCCTTAATCCTGGCGCCATAAACAATTGTTGAAATTCGTGCCCAATGAATAGCGCTAAAACACATCGGGCAAGGTTCACACGTCGAGTAAATAACACACCCTGACAAATCAATTGTTTTTAATTTCAGGCAGGCCTGCCGAATCGCACAGACCTCAGCATGAGCTGTAATATCACAATCTTTCCACACCGCATTATGCGCGCAACTAATCACTTTATCATCTTTAACGATACACGCCCCAAAAGGCGTTTGTCCTTCACGGATACCTTGACGAGCTTTTGTAATTGCTTTCTTCATAAAACGCGGATCAATTGCTTGACGCACCATACCTCTACCCTTTTCCATCCAATTTCAAAACTGTCTTTAATATTTATTTTAATATTCTATCTTAAATTAAAACATGACACAAGACCAAAGCCCTAATAACTTTTCTTGACCCTTCTCACCCCTTTTGTTATCCTAGCAGCATGCTCGAACAAATTATCTTAGGAATTATTCAAGGTATCACGGAATGGCTTCCCATCAGCTCCGAAGGGATGATCATTTTAACAAAAACTACTTTTTTTAAAGACCCCGGATCACTTGACACCATGATCCAGGAAGCCATCTTTCTACACCTGGGATCCTTGCTGGCAGCCCTTATTTATTTCAGAAAAGATGTCGCGTTGCTTTGCCAAAGCCTTTTACAATACAAAAAAGCTGATCCCGAAAATCAAAAAACCCTTATCTTTCTTGTCATTGCGACATTTATCAGCGGAACCATTGGGATTGGACTACTAAAACTCTTAAGCCTTTTTACAGGCCTGTTTACCTCAAAACTAAAATTCATAACACTAATTGTTGGTCTTTGCTTGCTCGTGACCGCTTATTTGGAGCTGCGCTCAAGTAAAAGCGGGCATCGATCAGCCAAAGATTTAACACTTCGTGACGGAATATTATTAGGCATCGCCCAAGGATTTTCCGCATTACCCGGTCTTTCACGCTCAGGACTAACGGTCTCTGTTTTGCTTTTGAGTAATTTCGACAAAGGCGCTGCCTTGCGACTTAGCTTTTTAATGAGCATCCCCATCATTCTGGCAGGCAACATTGTCCTTAACGCAAGGAATTTTGCCTTTTCACCTGAATTGCTGGTCGGCTTATTTTTTTCCTTTATTTTGGGAATTTCAACAATTCACGGGCTTCTTAAGCTTGCCCAAAAGATTAACTTTGGATACTTTGTCCTTTTCTTTGGATTGCTAACCATTGCGGCAGCCTTCCTTTAACCCAAAAAAAGAGGCCTTCTTATAAAGGCCTCTTTTTTTCTTTTTCTCTGTCACAAATTATTGAACAATCGCTGCCGCAGCCGGCGCCTCTTCTTCCACAATAATTTCTGCCCCTGCAATTCCCAATTTTTCTTTTAAAGAAACATTTTCATCTAAAATTTCGAAATAATCTTTAGCTAAATCATCTGCCTCTTGCGTCAACACTTTGATTTTCCCTTCTTTTTCTTGAATAATTCTCTCCTTCGCGTCAACTCTTCCCATCAGAAAATGAATCTTATCCTCTACCGTCTCTTTCTCTTTTAAAAACTTTTCTGTTAAAGACGACTCTATCACCTTAATTGTATTTTGTTGCTCTCTGACCTTATTATTCAAGAAAATATTTTCTTGCTGGACAGAAGACAAAGCAATTGTAACCCGATCAATTTCTCCACTAAGAGTACTGACACTCCCTTCCTTTTCTGTGACAATACCTTTTTGATCTTCCAGCTCTTTTTCAAGTAACACAATCTTTTCTTGTGCCTTTTTCACAGCGGCTGCAACTTCTTCCGGAATCTTAACTTGTAAAGCCTTCACTTCATCCTTTAAAGACGCAACCTTTTCCTTTAACGGTGCTTCGGCTTTGGCGACTTTTTCCGGAACAGATTCTTGCGCAGCCTTAACCTTCTCTTCAAGCGCTTTAATCTTCTCCTCAAGCGGTGCCTTTGCCTTTGCCACCGTATCCGGCACAGCCGCGTCTTTTTCTTTAATTTGCGCTTCAAGTTTCACGATTTTTCCCTTTAACGGCGCTTCAGCTTTAGCAACTTTTACAGGAACAGCAGCGTCTTTATCCTTAATCTGCGCCTCGAGCTTTACAATTTTCTGCTTTAACGGTGCCTCTGCTTTAGCAACTTTCTCAGGTACAGATTCTTGGGCAGCCTTAACTTTCTCTTCAAGCG
>JAGLHE010000042.1 GCA_023143685.1 Candidatus Omnitrophota bacterium | reverse complement strand
TAGGATAAATACACCAGGTATCTCCCGTGCGGTGATGGTTTTCTTTTCGGATCCGATACAACGACGGGTCTCGCATATTCATATTCGGTGAAGCCATATCGATCTTTGCCCGCAAAACATGTTCACCATCTTCAAACTCACCTTGACGCATACGCTCAAACAAATCAAGGTTCTCTTCCACAGAACGATCGCGATACGGGCTTTCTTTCCCGGGCTCTGTTAATGTCCCTCGAAACTCTCTTGTTTCTTCAGCTGTCAAGCTATCAACATAAGCATTGCCTTCTCTTGTAAGGTGCACGGCGAATTGATATAATTGTTCAAAATAATCTGACGCAAAAAACAATTTCTCCTTCCAGTCGAAACCTAACCATCTGACATCTTCTTTAATCGACTCCACATACTCTTCTTCCTCTTTACACGGATTTGTGTCGTCAAAACGCAAATGACAAGCTCCGTTGTTTTCCGATGCAATACCAAAGTTTAAACAAATCGATTTAGCGTGCCCAACATGCAAATACCCGTTAGGTTCCGGCGGGAAACGAGTGACAACCTTGCCATCGTTTTTATTAGCAGCAATGTCTTGCGCGATGATTTCACGGATGAAATCGGTTGGTTGTTGATTGTTGTTTGTCATAATTAAATATTGGTGTCAATTCTCGGGAATAAATAACGCCGAGAACTGACACCACAAATTAACTGCCCCGCCTGGACTCGAACCAGAACTGCAAGAACCAGAATCTTGTGTCCTACCAATTAGACGACAGGGCAAATTTTGTATCACGAAATTACCACCAATGCTCTTGAATCCAAAGATCCATCTTCTCAAGTTTTTTCGACACAAAGGAACACCCTGACACAGATGAAGAAACGATCATCAGCGCCATCGCTACCATAAAAAACTTTTTCACAATCACCTCTCCTTTTGTTCATTTACCGTTTTAAAAACGCTGCTCTTAAACGCTGCACAACTTTTTCTTTCCCTAAAGCTGCCATCATTTCAAAAAGCCCGGGGCCAACATCTTTTCCTGTTAATGCCACACGCACCGGATGCACAAGCTCCGAGGCGCTCATCCCTGATTCCTCAACAAGAGCGCGAAAAACCTGCTCTGAAACCTTTACGTCAAACCGCGCTTGTTCTTCAATTTGTTGTCCCAGTTTCTGAAACGCTTCTTTTTTGTCCTCTGTGAGATGCTTGTCCTTAGCTCCTTCATCGACAGAAAAATCATCAACAAAAAAATAATCCGCCCGCTCAAGGAAATCCGCGAGCGTCGGCGTACGGCTTTTATACAATTGCACTATATTCTCAAGCCTCTTTCTATCATAATTGTCGTCGATATATTTTGCTTCCCTCAAAAAAGGGATGCTCACGTTGACAACCTCTGAAACAGACATTTGTTTAATGTATTGACTATTAAGCCATTTAAGTTTTTCTAATGAAAAAACTGCCGCGGCCTTGTTGATTTTTTTAATCGAAAACTTTTTAACAGCTGCCTTTAACGTAATCATCTCCTGGTTATTGCCTGGAGACCAACCAAGCAACATTAAATAATTTACCAGCGCCTGCGGCAAGAACCCTTGTTTTTTATAATCGCTCACGGCAACCGCGCCTGTCCGTTTTGAAAGCCGCCCTCCATCTTCTCCCAGGATCAAAGGAAGATGCGCAAATTTGGGAACCTTAAAGCCTAACGCCTGATAAATCATAATTTGCTTTGGCGTATTCGAAATATGGTCCTCTCCCCGAATAACATGTGAGATTTCCATTAAAGCATCATCCATAACACACGCAAAGCTATATGTCGGAGACCCGTCAGATTTCATCAGGACTTGATCTTTTATCGTTTCCGTATCAAAAACAATCTCGCCACGAATTAAATCATAAATTTTCACTTCTTGCTTTTCAATTTTTAAAATAATTGCCGCGCCGTCTTTGTATGCTTTTCCTTCTTCAAGAAGCTTTGTGGCATATTGACGATAAATATCAAACCGGTCGCTCTGTCGATACATCTCATCCCAATCCATACCCAGCCATTTCATGCTCGTTAAAATTTCTTCCAAAAATTCTTCTTTCGAGCGTTCCCGGTCCGTATCTTCTATCCTTAAAATACACTGGCCGCCCTGTGCCTTGGCATACATCCAATTGAAAAGCGCTGTACGTGCCCCCCCGATATGCAGATATCCCGTCGGGCTAGGGGCAAATCTTACTCTGATCATTTCTTTTTCCTTTGCTATAAAAAAACCTTCTAAAAGCTGTTTGTCCCTGCGGCCGCCAGAAGGTCTTCACTAAAAGCTGATTCTTGCAGTATCAGAAAAGCATTCAACAGACAATCATGCTTTCTTGCGCTTTTCAAGAACCCTTTGTTTTTGATTCAAATTTCTTGACAATTTTTTCAAGCCTCTCCGTCTCGCTTTGCGGCATGTCCTCAAATTCAACCCCTATGTCATAAGACATTGGCTTCGTTTTCTCATCGGCTCTTCTTTGAACAACCCATACAACCTTTCCGGCACAGACAATATTGTCTCCCATATCTAAAAGGTCCAACTCTACATCAACCGGAGAAAATATTTTTATTTCCTTTTGAAAAATAATACTTACCCCTCCGATACCAACATTTTCTGTGTGCGTCAAAAAAGCTTCTTCACTTTCTTTTCCTTGCCGGATTTTCACCATACAGGGATATTTGATACGCGGAAACTTTCTTCTGTTCTCTTTACCCCAAGAGCTCATTCTGATCTCCTTTGTATGCGTGTCACTTTGTGCGCCTTGCCGGTTTTATCATCAACTTCAACAACGACCCCGCACAAGGCCGGATCGCCTTTGGCAACTTCAAAACGTACCGGGATGCTTGTTAAAAATCGCTGGATAATCTTTTCTTTTTTCTGGCCAATAACAGAATCATACGGGCCTGTCATCCCCAAGTCCGTTATGTACGCCGTCCCTTCCGGCAAAATCTGTTCATCCGCTGTTTGAATATGCGTATGCGAGCCCACAACGGCAGAAACTTTTCCGTCAGAAAAAAGGCCAAAGGCAATCTTTTCGCTTGTCGCTTCCGCATGAAAGTCAACCACAATAATATTGGTCTTCTTGTGCATCTCTTTGACAATTTTTTCAACTGCGCGAAAAGGACAGTCAATATTATAACGCATAAAAACACGGCCTAAAAGATTTATTACGCCAACCTTCTGTCCCTTCGATGTTTCCGCAATATCCCACCCGACCCCCGGGGTTCCCTCAGGAAAATTTTCAGGGCGAAGAATGTTTTTTTGATCGTTAAGAGTTTCAACCAACTCGGGCCTGTCCCAAACATGATCTCCTAACGTTAAAACATCACACCCTAAGCGAAACAATTGCTTGGCAATCTTTGGCGTTAAACCTGATCCGCCTGCCGCGTTTTCAGCATTCGCGATAACAAAATCAACAGCATATTCTTTTTTGATATCTGCCAGGCACTCATCCATAACTTTACGCCCGGCTTTACCAACAATATCGCCTAAACACAAAATATTCATAATAGTCCTTAATACCAGTGTCGGTTCTCGGCATTATTTGTTCGTCGCGCTTCGCCCGCAGCCCGCCCTACTTGGCTACTTCAATCGCCCTTGTCTCTCGAAGGACAATAACTTTAATCTGCCCGGGATACTCCAATTCTTGTTCAATACGCTTGCGGATGTCCCGTGCCATAACAATTGATTCGTCATCATTAATTTTTTCAGGATTAACCATGATCCGGATCTCACGGCCCGCTTGCAAAGCATAAGCTTTATTAACACCTTTAAACGCATTCGCGATCTTTTCTAAACTCTCTAATCTTTTAACGTATATCTCTAACGTTTCCGCGCGCGCGCCTGGACGGGCAGCACTCACCGCGTCCGCGGCACACAATAAAACCCCATAAGCAGAGCTGCATTCAACTTCTTCATGATGAGAAGCTACCGCATTAACAACTGTTTCGTTTTCTCCATACTTTTGGCAAAGGTTTGCCCCTACAACAGCATGGGTTCCTTCTTCAACTTCCTGGCTAACCACCTTGCCGATATCATGCAAAAGCCCCGCACGTACAGCAATCTTGGGATCCATTCCTATCTGAGACGCCATAAGCCCCATCAGGCTTGCAACTTCTTTCGTATGCAAAAGGCCATTCTGTCCAAAGCTTGTACGATATTTAAGTTTACCAACAAGTTTCAACAACTCTGGATGCATAGAATGCACCCCTAAATCAAAAGCTGTCTTGTCTCCTTCTTCTTTAATGCATGTATCAATTTCTTTTTTAGCTTTTTCAACAACCTCTTCAATCCGCCCGGGATGAATCCGGCCATCAGAAATCAAACTTTCCAAGGCAATACGCGCCACTTCCCGCCTGATCATATCAAACCCTGAAATCGTAACCGCCTCGGGTGTATCATCAATGATAATGTCAACACCTGTCGCCATCTCCAGGGCCCGAATGTTCCGCCCTTCCCGGCCGATAATCCGGCCCTTCATTTCATCACTAGGCAAAGCGACCACACTTAACGTGGTTTCCGCCGTATGGTCCGAAGCGCAACGCTGAATCGCTGTACTTAAAATCTGGCGAGCTTGCTTATCGCACGTGTCTTTAATTTCTTCTTCTGTTTTACGAATACGTGAGGCTTTTTCTTGTGCTAAATCTTCATCCATCCTGGAAAGAAGCAATTTCTTTGCATCGTCTTGTGTCAAAGAAGAAATTTTCTGTAACCGCTGTTTTTCTTCTTCAATAAGCTTTTTCATCTCTTCCGCTTTCCCCTGATTTTTTTCTTCCTGCTCTCGCACAGCCAAGATCCGGTTGTTGATGTCTTTTTCTTTCTTTTCTAAAAGATCAACTCTCCGATCCAAGTTCTCTTCTTTTTGCTGAATACGCTGTGCTGCCTTGCTCGTTTCTTCACGCCGGTCTTTTGTCTCTTTCTCAAAATCCTGGCGCAACTTCAGCATCATATCTTTCGCTGTAAGCTCAGCTTCTTTTTTATGCCGATCCGCGTCGCGCGACGCAAAAGCTGTCATTTCCCTGGCTTTCAGTTCAGCTTCTTTAATCTTTTTTCCTGCAAAAAAGGACCTCAACAAATACCCTGCCAGAATGCCGCCAACCACCATTCCAAACAGAGTCAAGCTTTCTGCTGTTACAGTATCTAGCATAATAATCACTCTCCTCTATTTTCCCTTGAAAAAAACTCCTTTTTCAAGACTAAAAATTAATACTGCTTATGTTTTAATAATTTTGATTCTAATTCGAGATAACGCACGAGACCGGAACATCATGTTCCTGATAAGGCAGGCAGTCAAACATTTGGAAATCAAACGCGAGGCCAACAGAGAAAACGTCTTTAGGAAGACTATCTAAAAAGCGGTCATAAAACCCCTTGCCCCTGCCAAGCCGCTTGTTTTCTTTATCAAAAGCGACCCCCGGGGCAATAACCATATCTAAATCTTTTTTCTTTACGGCTTTAGCTGGATCATAACAGGGTTGTTGAATATCGTATGGACCATATTCTAAATCTTCCTCTAAATTCGACACTGAAATCGGAACAAACTGATTTGTCCCTTTTATTATTGTTGGCAATGCTATTTGTTTTCCTAAACTGCTTGCTTTCCTCATCATTTCAAAAGTATCCACTTCTCCATCAAATGACGCGTAAAAGAGAATTGTCTTCGAACTTTGAAATTCCGGCATAAAAAAAAGCTTTTCCTGAATTACCTGGCTTTTTCTAAGCCGTTCTTCCTCCTTTTGGTTTCTTAATAAGTTCAGAATTTTCTTTCGAATAGTCGTTTTTTGTTCTTGCAACACGTTAATTTCTTTTCAATGTTTATTGTCCCTTAAAAAGTCTTTATCTTTCTTTTTAAAGATAAAATATTCTACCACTGTTTCTTTAAATACACAACCGGATTTTGGCAACGCAAGTAACCGGTAAGTTACTGAGGGGGTGAATGGTGTAAGGTGTCCCGCGCGCAGTTTCGAAGCGAAGTGAAGATGTTTGAGCACAGGATACCTTGCACTGTTCGCCCGGAGCAGTAACTTACCGGTTACCAACGCAATGGGAACGCAAAAAAACACTACTTTTTTCAAGTTTCACGTAACTATCTAATTTTAATACAGTTGTGTTTTTTCAAGGGAAGCTAAGCAGAAGGAGTTCTTTTTCCTTGAGCCCAGGATTTCAAACGTGCCTTGATTTTTTGCTCATATCCTTGTTCTGTAGGCTCATAAAAAGTCTCTTTGACTGACAAATATTCTTGATCTACATGATGATTTTCATAATTATGGGCATATTTGTACCCTTGTCCATGCCCAAGTTCCTTGGCACCTTTATAATGCGCGTCTTTTAAATAAACCGGCACCTCTTGTGTCCGCCCGCTTTTGATACTCTCTGTTGCTTTTTCAATTCCAAGATACGACGCGTTGGACTTTGGCGCGCACGCCACATACACTGCTGCTTGCGCTAAAGGGATCCGGGCTTCCGGCATTCCAATAAACTCTGTAACTTGGGCGGCAGCATTGGCTAGTACAAGCGCCTGGGGGTCAGCGTTGCCCACATCTTCGGCCGCGCAAATACATATCCGCCGAGAAACAAACCTGGGATCTTCACCCGCGTAGAGCATTTTTGCAAGCCAGTAAAGCGTCGCGTCCGGATCAGACCCTCGCATGGATTTAATAAAAGCCGAGGCAGTGTCGTAATGAGCATCCCCGTCTCTATCATAATTTACTTTTTTACGCTGAATGGATTCCTGGGCTACTTCAAGTGTAAAAGAAATTTTGCCTTCACTGTTCTTAGGTGTTGTTAAACAGCCAATTTCTAACGCGTTGAGCGCTTTGCGGGCATCGCCATCACAAACCTTACTCAAAAACGTTAATGCCTCTTTGTCCATTTCAATCGGCAACATCCCTAAACCACAATCTGTATCCTTTATGGCTCGTTTTAATACAGCTGTAATCTCTTTATCTGACAAGGGTTTAAGTTCAAAAACAAGGGAGCGCGAAAGCAAAGGGCTGACCAAGGAAAAAAATGGATTAAAAACAGTAGCTCCGATCAAAACAATGTTGCCGTTTTCAACATCCGGCATCAAAACATCCTGCTGGGCCTTATTAAACCGGTGAATTTCGTCAATAAACAGCAGTGTCTTTTTGCCGGTGGTGGCCCATCGGTTCTGGCTTGCGGCAATAATGCCACGCAGCTCTTCAACATTGGAAGATACCGCGTTAACACGCTCAAAAACAGCTTCTGTTTGCCTTTGGATACAATACGCTAATGTTGTTTTTCCTGTTCCTGGCGGGCCATA
>JAGLHE010000041.1 GCA_023143685.1 Candidatus Omnitrophota bacterium | reverse complement strand
CTGCCCACCTACTATTTTTCTTAATTGAGGTAATCGGTCAGGATCCAAACCTTTTCTGAAATACTTTAAGGTAGGTTTGTATGCTGCCCAGCTACTGTCATTAATAAATCCGGGACACGAGTCACGAGACCCAGGCCCCGGAAATGGAGCTGGCGAGAGGCTTCGAACCCCCGACCTACTGATTACAAGTCAGTTGCTCTACCAGCTGAGCTACGCCAGCGTGCTAGTTCTTAGTTATAGGCTATAAGGTGTCAGTAAAAAATAATAAATAAGAAACGTCAATATATCAAAATTTATGGTCGCTGTAAAGAAATTCTTTTGAAATTTCCGGGAAATTCTTTTGAAATTATAGCCTTTTCTCTACATTCCCTGAAAATCATTCACAAATTCGAGTTTTCCTGTATGGGGCGAATAATGTTCACGTCTTAATAGTGCCCCTTTATCGTAGACATTTATTTTTATGAGTTTGCCTTTTTGGTAGTTTTTAAATTGTCCATGTGCCTTACCTTCCCGAAAAGTCCCTTCGGCAACTAATTCTCCTTCTTCGGTGTAGTGCCGGCTAAGGCCATGATTTCTTCCATTTTCAGCATATCTCTTGTGTCGAATTATTCCATTTGGAAAATAATCACGGATAAGCCCGTGCTGTTTACCGTCAACATATTGGGCTGACATTTGTATTGTTCCATCCTCATAATATTCTTTATAGGTTCCATGTAGTTGACCATTCTTGTAGTTTGTGTCATAAAGCGGGGATCCATCAATATCATATTCCTTGGCAGAGCCATGTTTTTTGTTGTGATGATACGTTTCAATAGTTCGGATGTCTCCAAAGTCGTAATACGTTTTCTCTATTCCCTCAGCGAGGTCATTCACAAATATTTTTTCACTTTGGATCTGGCCGTTAGGATAGTATTCAATTGTGACGCCATCTAATTTTCCGTTTTTATATTTGCGTACAGATTGAAGTTTTTTGGATGAATAATATGTGCGGACAAAACCGTCAAGCTGGCCACTTTTGTTAGATCCTTTGGGTAAGAACGGGCTTCGATAATACCCTTTATAGACAACGGAACGGATGATATCTGCTTTTACCTGGGCATAATCTTCGAATTGATATCCTGCACAGTAGCAATATAATGAGTATGCGACGATAAGAATTAGCGCTATGGATAAAAGAAGGATCAGGATTTTTTTCATTAGAAACCTCCGTACATATGTTATTTATATTACTAATAGTATCAATTTATTGAATATATGTCTATGAGGGATCTGAGAAATTTGTTGTGTGCGATAGCTTTTTTAAAACACTTCACAAAGAGGTGGTTATTTGGTAATATGGACGTCCTGAGAAAGGTCCCCCGCTACGCTTATGAGAAAAAAGAAACATGCTTTCACAATTAACTATTAAAAATTTTGGGCTTATTGACCAGTTGTCAATTGATTATGCGCAGGGGTTGAATGTTTTAACAGGTTCAACCGGTGCGGGTAAGTCGATTATTATAGATGGCCTTCGGTTTGTTTTGGGGGAGCGTCTTAAAACCTCGCAGATACGTAATCCTGAGAAACCCTGCCTTATTGAAGCTGTTTTTGAAATTCAGGACAAAAAATTGCAAGATCACGAAGTTTTTTGTGATTTTTTTAGTGACGGAGATCCCTCCTTTATTATTAATCGTCAATATCTGCCGGATGGCCGGACACGGGTTAAAATTAATGGCTCAACTGTGACCGTTGCACAGCTAAAAGAGGTCGGCAACCATCTGATTGACTTTCACGGCCCGCACGACCATCAAATGCTTTTATCCGATGATTTTCATCTGGGGATGCTGGATCAGCTCGTTGATTTCGGTAAACAAAAGGATGTTTATGCTGAAAAATATGCTGTGTATAAAAAATTACAGGATCAATTAAAAGATTTACAATCCATGGCCGGCTCACGTCAACGTGATTTGGAATTGTTGTCTCATCAGGTCAAAGAACTTGAGCAGGTACTGTTGAGCCAGGACGCGTATGACGAGTTATGCCAACAGCAGGTCAAGATCAACAATGTGGAGAAACTTTTCGAACAGGCCTCTCTTCTACTCCAGATCTTTGAAGGGCAAGAAACGGGTTTGTCTGATTTAATTCAGCGGGGGTTTAGTCCTATTCGTCATTTAAGTGAGATAGATGAAGATGCCGGGCGGTTTGAAAAGGTTCTTTTAAACATTCAGGAAAATAGTGACCAACTGGTTGTTGAGTTACGGGATTATTTAGATAACTTATCTTTTGATCCACAAGAAGCAAATGAAGTCAGTCAGCGTTACGATATTTATGAAGATATTAAACGAAAATATGGCCCAACTATTGAGGATGCGCAGAGTTTTTATGAACAGGCGCAGAAGAAATATGAAATACTCGTTGATTTTGAACATAACGATGCGGAGTTAAAGTCAAAAGTGACCGAGGCCCAGAAAGAACTTAAAAAGAATGCGCAAAGATTGACGCAGACACGAAAAAAAACCGCATCCCTTCTTCAAAAAACGATCGAAAAAGAATTAAAGGATTTAGGGATTGAACATGTGGCGTTTGAAGCTCGTTTTTTTTCTGTTGATTTTAATCCGGATGGACAGGATAAAGTTGTTTTTTATATAAGTCCGAATGCCGGCGAAGATTTAAAACCGTTAGCTGAGATTGTTTCATCCGGTGAGGCCGCCCGATTGATGTTAGCTCTTAAGAAGGCTTTGACCAAAGTTGATCCTATCCCTGTCTTGATTTTTGATGAGATTGATGCGCAGATCGGTGGACGGCTGGGCACGATTATCGGTAATAAACTTAAAGAATTATCTCATGACCGACAGGTGCTTTTAATTACACACCTCCCTCAAATCGCGTCTTTCGCGGATATTCATTTTAAGGTGATTAAAGAGGTTGTTGATGGCCGAACAATCAGTCGTGTTGAGGCGCTTGATCAAGAGACACGTGTCGAGGAATTAGCGCAGATGATGAGCGGTGAAGACCAAACCGATGTTTCGGTGAAACATGCCGAGGATATGTTGGCGAGCGCGCAGAAAAAATAGTTTTTCGCATTGCGCGTTTCGTATTATGCATTGCTTATTTTGCGTGTAAGGTTTTCGTAACCGGTGAGTTACTGCGCGCGGGACACCTCGCACTGTTTACCCCCGCAGTAACTCACCGGTTACAGGTTTTCTGATGTTCTGATTGATTTATAAACGGGATTATGGTAATTTAGGAATTCAAATTTAGGAAATATTTATTTAAGAAAGGAATCAGAAATGAAAAAAATTGGCGTTATCACCAGTGGTGGAGATTGTGGTGGCTTAAACGGTGTTATCAAAGGGGCCGCACAAATGGCCGCTAACAAAGGGATTAAATGTTACGCGATTCCTAACGGGTATGCCGGACTTTACAACCTGGTTGAGTTTGATGAATTGGTAGAATTGACGCTGGATCGTGTGGACATGATTGGTGCTAATTTGGCAGGTTCGGAAGCCGGGCATTCTCGCGTTAAAGTTAAGAAAATCGATGATGACAAAAAGTACGAACGTATTAAGGAAGGTTTAGAGAAATTCGGCATCGACGGACTTGTGATTAGTGGTGGCGACGATACGGGTAGTGTTATTGTGGATCTTTCTAATAATGGAATTAAGTGTGTGCATGCGCCGAAAACCATGGATTTAGATCTGCAGACATATTCGGTTGGAGCGGATTCAACAATTAATCGTATTGCTGTGTTTGCTGAAGATTTAAAAACAACCGGGCGTACGCATAATCGAATTATTGTTATGGAGGTTTTTGGACGTTATGCCGGGCACACCGCGTTTCGTGGCGGGGTTGCGGCTGATGCGGATGCGGTTTTAATTCCGGAAATTCCAGTGGATTTTGACGCGCTTTATGATCATGCTAAAGCGAAATTTATGGGGCGTATTCAAAAAAGTGATATTAATGCCGGGACGTATGTGATTGTTGTGGCCGAAGGTTTGAAAGATGCCAGCGGTGCGGATATCGTGGATGAATCTGCCGGCCTCGATGCCTTTGGGCACAAGAAGCTTGCCGGCGCAGGAAAATATGTTTGCCAGGAGCTTACAAAGCGATTTAAAGAGGATTCCTCGGTTACAGATTTTATGAAGGAAACCAGGATGTTTGTTAAAGGGCTTTATGAAATTCCGGAAGTCCGTTCTGTTGTGCCTGGGCATTTGGTGCGTTGTGGCCATTCTTCTGCGTATGATGTGAATTTTGGTAAGGAAGTCGGAGGGTCAGCGGTCCTCCTCCTTCTTCAAGGGATTGATGGTGTGACTGTTGCTGGTATTGATGGGAACGAAATTAAGTATATGAAAACACCGGATGCGATCAAGCAGCGACATGTGGATTTGGATTTAGTCGCGTTTCACGAAAGTTTGGGGTTATGCGCGGGACGTAAGCCTCAAGAGCCGAATTTAAAATTTGAAGAAGCTGCGGGCAAGATTCAACGGCATTTATAACAGGTGTGTCAGGATTAGGGGAGTTTGAGCGGATGAATCCGTTTGAACTCCCTGTTTTTTTTGCAGGCCAAACATTTTCTACCATAGTCAAAAAATCTTGCATAAATTTTTGACTATGGTCAAATTTCCCCATCCCTTATTTTGTATATCCTGGCGCCGTTTTTTCTGCCGTAAATAAATTCAAAAACAGGGCTTTCATTAAAGGCTTTGACTTTTTCGATAATCCTGTCTTTCCCGAATTCTTGAACTTCTCTTGCCCCAACAATAATATATTCAAAATTGTTTTGTTTAAGCCGTGAATGAAGTTCCTCGATGTTAAGATCAATAGCATTTTTAAAAGCGTTTTTGTATTCTTCATTCCAATAATCCGCATGCATATCATTTCCGATGACAAAACGGTTTTTTGTAAACGCGAAAACTTTTGCCTTTTTGGGCAGATTAAGGCGTAGCCAGGCATAAGTTATGACTTCTTCACGTGATCCCCACTCAACTCCGGGCGGCCAGAGAGCCGTATTAATTTTGAACTTGGCATATCCTGATGTGCTGGCAATGCTGGCGATAAGGAGCGAGAAAGCCAGGATTCTGACACGTGGATTTGTGATGAATGTATAGATTGTAACTAATGTTTCAGCTGCCAGGAAAGAAACGGGAATCGCCAAGAGCATCCAGAAGCGGAAAGCAGCTAACCCTACCGGCAAGTTAAAGGTCATGCTATTTACTCCCAGGAATGTAAACAGCAGCCATAGCAGGATTGTCAGGCTATAAACCTTTTCGTCATCCTCTCCCCTTTGTAGTTTATAAAACATAAGAAAGATTCCAAAAATTGATAGAAGGCATAGTTGTATACCGATGCCGATCGGGTTGTT
>JAGLHE010000040.1 GCA_023143685.1 Candidatus Omnitrophota bacterium | reverse complement strand
TAGAAAAATAATATTCCCAAAGAAATGATTAGCCCATTGAAAAATTTAAGTATCCAGTAAATAGATGGATGAATTTGGTGCATAACACCCATAATGATCCCGTATGCAGGAGGATAAGGATTTAAATATTGAAATGTTCCGCTCGGGATATCAATAGTTTTTTCAGTAGCGATAAATCTGGCAACTGCTGCGTGCGACCATGGATCGTCATCTTCAAGCCAGGGGTATTGGAATGGCCCCCAGCAGTACACAAAAAGGGTTATGGCAAATATTATTAAGAGGATAAAAACGGTTTTGTCGAAGTGAATTTTTTGAAAAGACAGCTTGGGTAAACGTTTCTTTTTGATGATGTGATAGACAGGATATGATAGTGATACGCAAAGGAAGATTCGCCAATCTAAAGGGATTTTGAGAGTGTTGAAAATAAGGCCAAGGACAGGAAATGCGCCGATGCCGATGCCTAAGCGAGAAACAATAAGTTCAAAGGAGTTTTTCCTTGAGAAAAAAGTCAGGGTTAGTCCTAACGAGTAGATGATGCTAGTAAATAAAATAGTACTTATTAGTGTGTGGAAGATGAGGATTTTCATATTAATCGAACTTCTCCTTTTATAACGTATTCCCGGAATTCCAAGTAGGTTTTGTAGATAGGTTTTCTTTCAGCAAGATATCAGCAAAAGATACAACCTGAACTTGGTGTTAAGTTACCCGAATGATATGTGTTATTTTTAGTATTTTTCATAAATGTCCCAGCCAGCCCGTTCACGATATCCCCTTTCCCGCATTAGTATGGTTAGAGAAAATCCATAACAATATTATTATCATTTTCTTCAGTCGTAGATTTAATTCTTTTAAAATCTTTAGGGTTTTTGTTCCACAGGATGATTGTGCAGATGCCTCCTATAACAAAAGAAAAAGTAATGGCAATCAAGCGATCAAATAATGCGGCAGGTATCCCTATTCTTATGGGGATGCCTATGACTTCTGAAGTCGAACCCAGGACGATTTCTCTAATGCCAAGAGAGCCAGGCGTGAGACTGATGAACATCGTCAAATAACCGGCGGCTCCGAGTATGAGGAATCCTGCAGGGTGTGCGTTTTGTCCAAGGCTTTCATAGATGAGGCTTAGTCGCAGGGCACCTAAAATAAAATTAATATTCATTAAAAAAGCATATACAAAAATTATCTTTTTATTTTTAATGATATTATTTCTGCCCTTAAGGAAATTATTAATAATGTGAGCTAGCTTGTTTTTGTGGGGAAGAAAAGGAATGTGAATAAAAAGGAAAATGAAGGAAATGATTGAAGCCATGATAAAAATTGCGAGTAGGATTTGTACTGACCACGTATGTATATTGCAAATTGATAACAATATAATACTCCCAAGAACGCTTATGGTGAAAGTCATTATGAGGATTTGATATATAAAGAAAGTGCCGAAGTGCGCAAATTTCAGGTTGTTATGCTTTTTGAGATAATTTGCTCTAAAAAGTGTGCCGAACTTAAACGGAATATAATTAAGCAAAGATACGGTGTTATATAAAAGAATCATGTCTCGGAGTTTGACTTTTGTATCTAAAGAACTAAGAAGGATTTTGGCAGCTAGACCTGCAATAAAAGAAGCCGCGAGCGTTATGGCGTACATTAAAGCGATTTTAGGAAAAGTAAAATTAGAAAGAGATTTAAGCGCATGCCAATGTTTTATTAGATACAGACTTAAAAAACAAATGATCGCGATGGCAACGCAGTGTTTTAGAATACTACTCAAGTGTGTTTTCTTTGGTTTCATTTTCTAATACCCAAATAATACTTGTCGAAAAAAGATTAGGCAATGCCTTCATTAGGAATTCACCTACACAAATGCTGAGTTTGTTCCATAGAGGAATGCTTGGGCAGTATGCTTTTTTAAGAATTTTTAAATCGTTTTCGGTAAACATCTTTTCAGCAAACTTCTCATTAAAAAAACGCAAATGGTGGCAATCGTGCCCGCCGAAAGGTGGCCGGCCAAAAAGAATGCTTAATCTGGCGCGAAGGTTAAATTCGTTTGGAAGTGATATGATGATTTTCCCGTCAGGTTTTAACGCTGATTTTAAATTCCCAAGTGCCTGCAAAGGATTTATCAAATGCTCTAATACTTCTAACGCAAATATATAATCAAATTGTGAAGTCAGATTTTCTTTCGTTATGTCGCAAACAACAGCCTCAAAGCCTGAGTCTTCTGCGTGGTCAACAGCTGCTTGAGAAATGTCACACAGGACGACATCAAAATTAGCGGCTTTAAGTTCGTTAGCTTCCCCTAGTCCCCCAATTCCAACAGATAAAACTTTCCCTTTTTTGCTTTTAATTAGGGTTAAAGCTTTTTTTGTGCGGTATCTCGCTCTTGGAATGCCGACGGCTTTGACTTGTTCAAAGTATTGATCGTAGGCTTCCGCTGTATCTGCGGTTGCCGTAAGTCTTGTTTTTTTGTTAAACATAAAGTATTTTTTCTGTTGTTAACGATTAAAACGCTGTTCGTTAATATTTTAATGGAACTTTTTTAGCCAGGGATCCCATGTGTCAGTCGCTGATTGAAATGAGAAATTCTCTCGTAAGGCGATCACGTTCTCTTTCAGTTTATTGTATAGGTTGTTATTCTCAATTAATAAAATTATTTTCTCGGCAAGCTCATCTGGATCCCCGGTTTTGAAAAATAAGGCATTCTCGTTATCCGTTAAAATTTCAGGGATTGTTCCGACAGGTGTACTTATGGGAATAACGCCGGAGCAGATTGCCTCAACCAAAACAAAGGGGAAGCCTTCAGTCGTAGATGCAATAATCACCGATCGTGAATTTTCTATGTATGGCTGCACGTTTTTTACTTGGCCAGTGAACTCTATGTTATCAGTCAGTGGAAATCCTTTTAATTGATCCTTTAATTTATTCATGAGAGGCCCGTCACCGATAATACAAAAATGTTTTTCAGGATATTTTTTTAAAACTAATTTAAACGCACTTAGAATTATATCAATATTCTTAAGCGGTATGAGATTGCCTATGAAAATACCTGCGTATTTTTTTTCATTCGTTGTTGTTAATTTGAAATGGTTTAGGTCAATGCTATGCGGAAGTATCGCAATCTTGTCCTTTCGAAAACCCTCTGATACCATTTCTTTTTTCATGTTAGAGCCGGTTGTGGTAATAAAATCTGCATGTCGAAAGAGTGCTTTGTAAATGCCTCCGAATAAGCCTTTGCAATGAATATTCCAATCCGATCCAATAAATCCCAAGTGAACCGGTTTTTTATTAAGTTTGGCAGCAATGAATGCGATTAACCCATAAGGAATAGGATTGAAAGAAATAAAGGCTTTGATCTCAGGTCTTTTGCCCAGAGATATGCTTGTTAGAAGCATATCTATAAGTCGTATTATTTTAAATTTATGGGGAATAACAACATATTCGACTCCTGGGATTTCTTTGTGTTTTTGTTCCTCTACGCGAATAACCCAAATTTTTGAAATTAAAGGATGCTTTGCGATGGGCAGAAGGTGATCGTACACTTTTACGTCGTGTAGAGCAATGCAGCAAATAATTTCTATAGGTTTGTTGTTTTCCATGATAATCTTTTTGGGATATTTCCCTTTTGCTGAAGAATTTAACACCATGTTGAAAAGCATGCAAATTGTTACATGTCAGATTCTATTAACGAGATGAAATAATTGATACAGAAATCTATAAATCTATATAGAAAATCATATACACATCATTTTCCCATTTTAGGCTGGCATTTGGATATCTTCTTTGAAATCCATATATATATTCTTCTCTTGATTTTCTTAAGATAATATAATTAATTGCATAATTTTTCATGATTGAATGAAATTCAGCTGGATCCTTGATCCAGGTGATATCATATCCCAACCTGTTGGTAAGTAAGGCCATGGCTCTTGGTTTATAGAAGAAATAATGCTCAGAAGTGGAAATGTTTTCTTTTACCCAGCTAAACAATTCACTATTTTTTTTGTTTAATATTGCATCGTCATTAAAGTAATAAGTCGCATGGTTGGCATAAATATTTAAAATAATAAATATCGCTATTCCAACCTTAGCAATTATATCAACATTTAAAGTTCGAGAGAATTTTGAGCAATATGCCTTCATTAAGTATAATACTATCTTAATGGAAAGCAGCAAAACCCAAGGGGCAATCGCCATTATGTGCCTTGCAAATGTTTTTGGACTAACAGGGAAAGCCGTGATTATCGTGAGTGCTAAGATATTGATAATTGTGAAGCATGCGATGAAAGAGATTTTTCGTTTTAACAAGCCGGAAATTAAATAAACACCCAGGAGTACGTACACGAACGGATAGATTAAAATGATCAGTTGAACCAGGCTTTTAAATAAGGCTGCATTTATCCTGGTCACGGCAGGGCAATAAAAGTAAAGAATGCTGCTTAAGACAAGAAAAGAATTATTGTAAATAGTAATTATATGTTCGACGGGAGAAGCAAAGAAATATTGAAACTTTCCCGAATGAATACCAATTATAAGCGATTGCAAAGCAAGGCCGGCGATCAAAACAGCAAACACCCTAAATGCCCTGCCCCAGTTTTTGTAAACAAAGACAAAATATAATATTGCAGAGGCAAACAAAAAGAGTGCGGCTGTTTTTATAAAGAAAGCAATTGCAGCAATCAGTAGGAACTTTTTAAAATACTTTTCGGAAGCTGCGGGATCATTGTTTTTTTCACTTTCGCAAATTTCTAAGAAAAATCTAATAGCTAATGCAATAAAAAAGACATAGGGAACATCGGATAGAATTTGTTGTTTGAAAGTGAAGAAATAATTTGAAGCTAAAAGTAAGATTGTACATAATCCGGCAATGTCTTCTCCGAACTCTTTTTTAAAGATGGGATAAATAGTTATTATAGACAGAGCCCAGAAAATTACATTTATAATCTTTAAAACGGCAAAGTTTAATCCAAAAATATACACAAATGGCAGCAATATTATTGAAAATCCTGGAGGCGGTACATGTAGTTGATTTAATATGATGCCGGATAATAATGGTTGTCCATTTGCAATATTCCTTGATATTGCCAGATAATAGGAAAAGTCGTCTCCCCAATTATGCCCATGATATAAAGTAGTTAAATTTAAGACAGCATATAGCAAAACAAAAATTAGAAGATAAATTGAATTTTTGGATTTAATATCGATCATTTAGAAACTCTTTTATTTATGATGAAGGTTTTATAAGAGCACTTTGATGGTGCATGAAAAGAATCTGTGTGTGGTTTTATGTCGATGGGGATATTGTATGTTTCCGGATTAAAGGGGTTGCCGTATTGGATATATAAAATGTTCATGAAGTATTTCGATTGTTTTTATCTCGAGCGGTCATAATAACCGTTATTGTTATTGTGCCATAGTCGCAGAGAAAGGTTTTTGGATAAAATGAAACGGTTCTCCTTGTGGATTTGTTGTGGTCGTTACTTCAAACCCTGTTCGTCGAAGCTCCTCGGGAAAGTCATTCCCGAATTCCCATTTGTGTCCATATCCATGGAAACTATCGTTTGTTAATTTTTTAGATTTTTGAAGTCCAGGGGTCTGGGGAACAGCAATAATCCCAAGCCCAGCGTCTTTGAGTATGCGCGAAAATTCTTGTAAAGTTTGATGGTAATTGTCAATATGCTCGAGAACGTGACAGCATAAGATAATATCAACGGATTGAGAGCTTAGACGGATGCTATGTTCGATATCACTTGTTATATCACTTTCCTTGAATCGATCGACAGTCAGATATCGAATATGAGGATATTTTTCAAAAATTTTTTTTGTAGATGGAGCTGCTCCAACATCGACGATAGTGAGATCTTTATTTGTAAAATCAGTTTTTTTAAATAAGATTTCGATAAGGAAACGGGATCGGCCATTGGATCCACAACCAAAGCAGATTTGAGATTTCCTGAAAGAATTGCAAGATATCGCCGCGCTATAGCCGAACTGATTACCTTCCCACCCACAGATAAGACATTTGACTTTCTTCCTGTTATTGAATAACAAGTTCAGCTTAAGGATCAGATTCAACATTTGTGCAGAAATGTTGAATGTAAAACAAGCAGGATTCCGGTAAATTGCTGCGGGCGAGCGAGGATTGAGGAATACGGAAAGGCCATGCATCATTTTATGCCAAAACATTGGATCGTCCTTTTTTTAACCCAAATTTGATAATTGTTTTTACGAAAAAATCCGTAACGTCAATATGTGCATTGAGAAACGCTTCTCGCTTTTTTTTCCAGAACAAATCATCCGCCATAGAAAGGATTTCCTTTGACTTGTTAAGGATGTCTTCCTCCTTATCAAGATCAAAGATTAATTCATATTTTTCTCCTTCTTTAACATATCCCAGTTTTCGTGGGCTTACATAAATCGCAGGGGTTCCTAAGCAGGCGCTCTCGGAAGCCATCGTGGCACTCTCACCAATATATAAACTGGCATAATTTAATAGGTCATGGGCCCGTTCAGGAGGTGCGGAGAATTTGTATGGCTCTAGCTCTGGGGATAATGCTGATTCGGAAAGAATAATTACACGGGCCATGCGAGATAAAGATTTAACTAATCTTTGTTTAGCCGCTTCTGATAAACTTTTCTTGCCTATGTCATGTGCTGCGCCCCAAGCAACAAACCGGATAACGATATATTTTTCATCAGGGGCAATTTGGAGCAGATCATAAATAGACGGATCGGGGGAAAAATATTTTGGGTGGAGATAAGCGAGTTCCTGAACACCATTATATGTAGTATGATTTTTACCCATTCTTTTAAAGTAACTTTCAGGGGTGATATACTGTGTTGCGAAAGGAATTGTTAATGCATTTTGTAATGTGGCATCTTCTGTATCATAAAAAACGAGGCTTGGTATGCCAAGCAGTTTACATGCATGAACAGAACAGGCTCCTGTCGAAGAAACACAAATGGAGATTTTTTTCCTTAATAATATCGAAAATATTTGCGCTTCCCTTTTTACCAGTTCGAAACCCAGTTTCCAGAGGCCGTTTTGCGCGGTGCTTAAATTTTGATGTTTTAAGTTAAAACTATCCAAAAGTTGAAGGGTCACATCCTTATCCCTGGCTGTTACGAATATTTGATGCCCCTGTTTTTGAAGAAGGCCGATGGCATTGCGGAAATAATGAACATGTGCAGGATGGTTGATGTCGAAAAGGATATTCATATAAGCACAACTAGTCCTCGTCTCGGTGTTTTTTGATCTCGATTTTTTTTATTCGCAGTAGCGCATCTTCAATTAATCTGCGATTCGCGGAGATAAGATCGGATACTAACCCAATGATGAACAGCTGAAATCCTATAATTAAAAGAGCGGCAGCAAGGATTAATGATTGTATCTTTCCTCCCCCACTGCCCATTAAATAATAAAATAAGAATCGGCAGCCGATTAAAAAGCCAATAAGTGAAAAAGCACTTCCAAGTGTTAGAAATAACCGAAATGGATTAAACATTGAATAGACGCGGACTATTGTAATAATAGATCGTTTAATATATTCTGGAATACTTTTAAAAAGACGCGACGGCCGGTCAACACGGTTTGTGTGGATGGTGATATTCGTGATCGCCAGGTTTTTATGTTCAGCCTGGATAATACTTTCAAGCGTATATGTGTATTCAGAAATAATATTCAAACGTAGCGCCGCCTCTCGATTATATGCGCGAAATCCGGTTGTGGCATCTTCAATCGTTGATCCCGCCAATTGACGAACAACCCATGTCCCAAGACGTTGCAGCCGTTTTTTTATAAATGAGAATTGTTTAACGTTTTCAATATTACGGTTGCCGATAACAATATCAGCTTCTTTTTTAATGATTGGTTCAACTAATCGGGGAATATCTTCGCCTTTATACTGGCCATCCGCATCTGTGTTGACAATAATATCAGCCCCTGCCTTGAGTGCGGCATCCAGGCCTGTGGCAAAAACAACTGCCAGCCCTTTACGCTTGGTGAGCCGGATAATGTGGTTGACCCCATTCTGACGCGCGACTTCAGAGGTGTTATCTGTGCTGCCATCATCGATGATGAGAGTTTCAATAATATCTACCCCGTCGATGTGTTTTGGTAAATCATTTAAAGTTTTCGGGAGGGTTTCCGCTTCATTAAGACATGGTATCTGAATGATAAGCTTCATTTTTGTTTCCTTCTTATGATTGATAAAAGGATTTAATTGTTTCGATAATCGTATCTTGTTCTTCTCTCTTCAAATACGGATGCATCGGAAGTGCTAGGATATTGCCGCAGACAGATTCAGCCATAGGAAAAGACCCTTCTGTGTATCCCAACGCAGCAAAAGCAGGTTGCAAATGTAATGGCTTGGGATAATGAATAGCGGTTGGGATGCCTTTTTCCTTAAGCGCGTTCTGCAAGTCCGGTCGCTGTTCTGTGCGAATAGAATATTGCGCGAAAACGGATAAATTGTGCTCATAAATTTTAGGTGTTATGACAACGTCAGAAAGCCCCTCTTTGTATCGGCAAGCAACTTCATTTCGTAACCCGACTTCTTTTTCATAGTGAGGGAGTTTCGCAAGCAGGATAGCTGCCTGGATAGTGTCAATCCGGGCATTCAGGCCTACGCGTACGTTATCATATTTATTTTGGCCTTTGCCGTGAATGCGGATAGACTTCATGATTTCTGCAAGTTCATCATTGTTTGTAAAGACCGCCCCTCCATCTCCGAAACATCCTAAAGGTTTTGCCGGAAAAAATGAGGTGCACCCCACATCAGCCAGAGAACAAGCTTTGCGCCCTTTGTATTCGGCGCCGAACGATTGTGCTCCATCTTCAATTACAAAAAGGTTGTGCTTTTTTGCGATTCTCTTGATTTCATCATAATCCGCGCATTGCCCAAAAATATCAACGGCAATAATTCCCTTGGTTTTTGGGGTTATCGCGGTTTCGATTTTGTCGGGATCAATATTAAAAGTGTCTTCTTTGATGTCGACAAAAACAGGCTTTGCTTTTAAAAGAGAAATGACTTCTGCTGTTGCAATAAATGTAAAAGTTGTTGTTATGATTTCATCTCCAGGCCGGATGTCATAGGCCATAAGAGCTAATGAAAGCGCATCTGTCCCGGATGAACAACTGATAGTATGTTTAACGCCAAGGAAATCAGATAGTTGTTCTTCTAATTCTTTAACTTGAGGGCCCATAATAAAAGCAGCACTGGAGATCACCTTTTCTATTTGGGCATCAATTTCATCCTTGTAGAGTTGATATTGACGTTGTAAATCAATAAAGTTAATTTTCATCTATTTTTTCTACCTTTTCATTTGTCTCTTTATACTGGCGGTCGCAGGACGAACAGGTGGCATGATTGTCTTTGAAAGATAATTTTTCACCACATAGTGCGTTTCAGCAGGTGTTGCAATAACAACAGCGTCAATTTCATCGCATGAAAAAACTTTATGGTAATCAGAAAAGGTTGTTGTAATGCCGTGTTTGTTAGCAATATTCTGGAGTTGTTTAGGATCAGAATCGCAAATAGCGTATAATGCTCCTAATTCATGAAAATTCCGAACCAGGTTTTTCCCCCCTCGATTTTGTGCAATTTGTTCTATAAGTATATATATTCTTATTGTATCTTTCAATCAATTAGATAATTAATTGCTAATCTTTGTTGAGTTGGGATTTGGGTGGGTTTTTAGACGGTTTAACAAGAAAGTTCGCTTTTTAATTTTGTAAGCTCACGTCTTCTTTAGCTGACGTGTAGGAAAATATGGTTATCTGTTTTATATTTTCCTATACTGTGAATAAACACAGCCGCAATATTTTTGACGATAAAAGTTTTCTTGTTTGGCGGTCGCGATACTTCGCAGGCTGCCTTCGTCTTTGCGCCAGTTGTGCGGCCAGAAAACAGTATCAGAATATTCCGGCACTGCCCGCAGTCCGCTTTGATTAACCTGCTCAAGGTCTTTCCAACGAGAGATTCCCAAGCTTGTGGCAAAGACATCAAAGCCATGTTTGTCAGCATATTTCGCGGTCCGTCCAAGGCGGATATCAAAACAAATTGAACATCGCGCCCCGCGTTCGGGTTCTGCATCCAAACCGTGCACGCGGCTAAGCCAGGTATCAGGATCATAATCAGCATCCACAAACGCGATATTTTTTTTGTCCGCAAACCGTTTGATTTCGTTTTTGCGGAGTTCGTATTCTTCTTGAGGGTGAATGTTGGGATTATAAAAGAAAAGAGTAAAGTCTATTTCATTTTCAAGAAGCGTCTCGATAATCCCCCCGCAGCACGGCGCACAGCAGGTGTGGAGGAGTAACTTTTGTCGGTTGTTGGGTAACTGTAATGCCTTCTCACTTCTCATTTCTCAGTTTTCACTTTATCGTTATGTTTTCAATAATATCTGTGGCGATCATGGATGCTTTGCCCTTAGCTTTCGCTGCCCGATCTCCTGCCTTCCCATGAAAATACGCGCCCCACTTTGTGGCTTCAAAACTCGTCATCCCTTGTGCGAAAAAGGCAGCAATCATTCCAGTTAATACATCGCCACTTCCAGCTGTTGCCATACCGACATTGCCGGTCTTATTGACATATACTTTGCCTTCGGGGCAAGCGACAATCGTTTGTGCTCCTTTTAATAATAATATGCATTGATGTTTTTTAGCAAAATTTTGAGCAATATCTTTACGGTTTGCCTCAATCTTTTTTTTGGACAACCCTGTGAGTCTTGCCATTTCTCCGGGATGCGGTGTCAGGATTTTTAATGTATCGGTTTTTGTCAGGCTTTTTAGATTTCCTGATAAAGCATTTAAAGCATCCGCGTCAATGACCATTGAAACAGGGGAGTTTTCAATAACTTTTAAAATGAATTTTTGTGTGCTGTTGTTTTGTGATAATCCCGGGCCGATGGCAATGGCTTGATATTTATCAATGTCTTTTTTGATTT
Source organism: Candidatus Omnitrophota bacterium (assembly GCA_023143685.1). GTDB lineage: Bacteria > Omnitrophota > Gorgyraeia > Zapsychrales > JANLHA01 > JAGLHE01. Next base: position 2,574 of record JAGLHE010000040.1, on the reverse strand, counting down.
GTGTGTAAGCACTGACAGCAATAGTTTGTTGAGGGGTTTCTTTTAGCGGCCAGGTCATGATTACAGAAGAAAGTTTTTTGTGCGCGGCGCTGTTCAGGCTCTCGGGGATCCCGACGGTAACAAGGCCGGCACCGCAACGCATTGCAGAGAGCCCGGCCAGGGCCGCAGACCCGAGCATTCGCTTAGAGCCGGCTAATGTCAGGACATGTCCGAAGTTGTTTTTATGGGCCGAGCTATTCTTTCGTAATAATGGCGTTGGCAGTTGCATGGTCATGGGTATGAGAAATTGAGAGGTGAATTTTATTTTTAAAGTTTTTGTCGCTATAGACGCAGTAGGGTTTACCGTTTTTGTCATTAAGGATTTTCATGTCTTTCCAACTGACATGCGCGTTATCCCCGATTGCTTTCAGGATGGCTTCTTTGGCAGCAAAACGTGCGGCAAAATGTTGGTGTGGGTATTTATGTTTTTTGGCATAAGCAATTTCTTCATCACAAAAGACATGGTTGAGAAAGTGCTCCCCCCAACGATCAATAGCATTTTTGATCCTTTCTACTTCGATAATATCGATTCCGGTACCGAGAATCATTTGGCAAGCCTTTTCATGTCTTTGACGGCTTTATACAACCCATCAAAAGCGGCGCGTGAAATAATGGAATGCCCGATATTCAGTTCGTATATACCATTAATGCAGGCAATAGCTTGCGTATCGTGATATTTCAGGCCGTGCCCGGCGTGGACAATAAGGCCGAGATCTTGCGCATAAGCAACAGCGTTTTTAAGTTTTTTGAGCTCAACAGCTTTTTGTTTTTTTGTTTTTGCGTCCGCGTATCGTCCGGTGTGCAATTCAACCATCACAGCGCCGGTTTCTTGCGATTTTTTAATTTGTTTTTTTATCGGATCAATAAATAAACTGACATCAATGCCTTTGTCCTGGAGTAATGTGGTCGCGCGCTTAACTTTTGCGAAGTGCCGCACAACATCGAGCCCTCCTTCTGTGGTTAATTCCTGGCGTTTTTCAGGGACAAAAGTAGCTTGATCCGGTTTAACGCGAGCGGCAATGGCGACAATATCTTTCGCAAGAGACATCTCAAGGTTTAGGCGGATCTTAACAGTTTTGCGAAGGGTTTTAACATCTTTGTCGTTTATGTGACGTCGATCTTCCCTTAAGTGGCAGACAATGCTGTCTGCTCCTGCTTTTTCACAAACAGCCGCGGCCTCAACAGGGTCCGGCTCAATTCCACCGCGAGCTTCACGCAGTGTTGCTATATGATCAATATTAACTCCAAGTTTTGGCATAGGGATATTCCCCTTTTAGTGAGTTTATTTTATAGTATAGGAATTTCAGGAACCACATACGAAATTTCTACACGGCCATAAAATAGTTGCGAGCAATCAGAGATATCAAGCGAGTTTATTTTAAAAGATTCTTAACAAGCTCCCCATTAACATAAAGCCATGTGACAATAGCTAGCCCAAGCGCGATAAGTTTTAATCCGATATTATATGTAAAAAAGTTTTTAATAGACATCGGTTATTTACCTTTATGTGTTTCTCCAAGCAATAGGTTCTTTAAAACGTTAACCAGGCGTTCCCGGCTGACAACAGGGATAAAACGGCCATCGGAAGCCACAGAAATTTCTCCGCTCTCTTCTGAAACCATGACGACAATCGCATCGGTTTGCTCGGTGAGGCCCAAAGCAGCACGATGACGTGTTCCGATAATTTTACTAAAGTTCGGGTTGTCGGAAAGAGGGAATAAACATGACGCTGCGATGATGTTTTCTCCTCTGGTGATCACCCCGCCATCGTGCAACGGAGATTGTGGTTTAAAAATGCTTTGCAGTAATTCCGATGAAATCTTCCCGTCAATAAAAATGCCGCTTTCGATATAAGTTTTGAGTTTGTCTTCTTTTTCGATGGCAATAATACATCCAACCTTTTTTTGTGCAAGCTTGTAAGCTGCTGAAGTAATTTCTTCAACAATAGCAATAACTTCGGATTCTTCGAGAGAAAGGTTGAATAGGTGTTGTTGTCCAAGCCGGGCGAGCCCGAGTCGGAGTTCTTGTTGAAAAATAATCAGAATGGCAATAACAGAAATCGCGAATATCTTTGTAAGAATCCATTTTAGCGTGTCCAGCCCAAAGATCTGCGCGACGAGAAACGCGATAATAATAATAATAATTCCTTTAAGGACCTGGAAAGAACGCGTCCCTTGAAAAAATACCAGGATGCGGTAAAAAATAAACCACATGATTAGAATTTCAGCAGTGTTTTTTGTGTAGGTTAAAATTTCAAATGCCATAATAATTAACTATTGATAATTGCATCTGTCATTGTGACAGTGTCTTTGATTTCTTTAACGTCATGCACCCGGACGATATGGGCACCGTTAATAATACTTGCGCTTACCGTTGCGGCTGTTCCCCATAAACGATGCCGGACATCTTTGTTTAATACTTGACCGATAAAAGACTTGCGAGAAGTTCCAATCAGAATCGGAAGGTTTAACCTTTTAAAGCGATCTAAATGTTTTAGAATTAACAGATTATGTTCGCAGGTTTTTCCAAAGCCTA
>JAGLHE010000004.1 GCA_023143685.1 Candidatus Omnitrophota bacterium | reverse complement strand
AATCAGAAGAAGCTAAAACGGAGTAATCCGAATAAATATAATATAATAAGGGAAGGAAGACTTGAAATGAGTTCGTTAGAGTTGATTAAAGAATTAAGAGAAAGCACCTCCTGCGGAGTGATTGATTGTAAGAACGCTTTAGTAGAAGCGCAAGGAGACCTAAATAAGGCTAAGGAAATTTTGCAAAAAAGAGGTTTGGAGCTTGCCGCGAAGAAAGGAAGCCGGTTAGCTAAAGAAGGCCGTATAGAATCTTATGTGCATATGGGTAACAAGATTGCGGTTTTAGTGGAAGTGAATTGCGAAACAGATTTTGTGGCTCGTAATGAAGATTTTTGTCAGTTCACAAAAGATTTGGCAATGCATATCGCGGCGTTAAATCCAAAGTATATTAAAGAGGAAGAGGTCCCCGAAGAAGTTTTGAATGAGGCAGAAGACCCGAAGGCGTTTGTTAAGGAAGGTTGTCTTTTGAATCAGCCATTTGTGAAAGATCAAGGCAAAACTATTCAGGAATACTTAAATGAACTTATTGCCAAGATCGGCGAGAATATTTTAATCAACCGCTTTATTCGATACAAGGTCGGTGAAGTTGAATAAAAAACCGGTTTACAATCGAATCCTTTTGAAGTTGAGTGGCGAGGCCATGATGGGAAGCCAGGATCATGGCATTGATGCTGAGATGTGCGCGTCCATTGCAATGCAGGTCAAGGATGTGCGGGCGATGGGGGTTACGGTAGCTCTTGTTGTCGGCGGTGGAAATATTTTTCGCGGACAAGTGGCATCTAAAAGGTTTGGGTTAGACCGTTCTGTGGCAGATTATATGGGCATGTTGGCAACCGTGTTAAACGGGTTGGCGTTGCAGAACGCGTTAGAGAAAGCGGGAGTTCCATCACGTGTAATGTCAGCGATTCAGATGCAGGCTGTGGCTGAACCCTACATTCGTCGTCGTGCTATGCGCCATTTGGAAAAAGGGCGGGTTGTTATTTTTGTCGCAGGGACGGGAAATCCGTATTTTACAACGGACACGACCGCTTCTTTGCGTGCCTCTGAAATTGAAGCGGATGTTATTTTAAAGGCGACAAAAGTTGATGGGGTTTATTCGGCGGATCCGGTTAAAGATAAGAATGCGAAGCGTTTTAGAAAGTTAGAGTTTATTGATGTGCTAAAGAAGAAATTGAAGGTTATGGATTCGACAGCGATTAGTATGTGTATGGATAATAACACGCCGATCATTGTCTTTGATTTAATGAAAAAAGGTAATATTAAAAAGGTTGTTTTAGGGCAACGTATAGGAACCATTGTTCAATAATGGGGGCCGCAAAATGATTAAAGAGATTAAAAAAGAAGTAGAAACAAAGATGAGTAAGTCGGTGGAATCTGTCATGCGTGAATTTCTTGAAGTCCGGACAGGCCGGGCGCATCCCGGTTTGATTGAAGGGCTGCATGTGGATTATTTCGGTACACCTACACTTTTAAAACAAATGGCTTCGATTACAGTGCCGGATCCTAAAACAATTGTGATCCAGCCGTGGGACCCGACTGCGATTGCGGAAATTGAAAAGACAATTGGTAATTCAAAGCTCGGGGTTACTCCGATGAATGATGGGAAAATTGTGCGGTTAAATATTCCGCCACTTTCAACAGAGCGAAGAGAAGAGATGAAAAAGGTGGTTAAAGATATGGCTGAGCATGGCCGGATTTCATTGCGCACGATTCGACGTGATGCGAAGGATAAGGTGAAGAAAGCTCAGAATGATAAGGCTGTTTCGGAGGATGACAGCTTTCGTGCGCAAGATGAGATCCAGAAGATAACGGATAAGTATATTAAGGAAATTGATCAGATTCTGGATCAGAAGAATAAAGAATTGATTGAGTTTTAATTGCCCGTGACGTGTGCCTTGTGACGCGGTAGTAAATTGATAGCATCTTTTTAATAGATTTTTGATCTTTGATAGTATAGGAATTTCAAAGACTC
>JAGLHE010000039.1 GCA_023143685.1 Candidatus Omnitrophota bacterium | reverse complement strand
ATAAGGTGTTTTTGATAATTTGGTTCAAGATGTACGGAACCGAAAGAGGCACAGTTAACACTTGGAAGCTTTAGGCCATTTTTAGTTATTTGAAATATTTCAAGAAAAGAACGGTTTGCTTGTCCAATAATCGGGTCAGTCGAATGTTTGTTTAAGAGAGAAGAAAAGCTTTCATATGAGGCGCTTTGGATAGGACATACAAGTGAGCCGATATCGAGCATATCCGTTTTTTGGACTAGTCCGCATGAGCCGAAAAGGATCAAGTTTTTACAGGGAGACTCTTTCAAATAGAGGACAGCATCACCCACAAACGAAGCCCCGATGGTGGTGTGGATAAGTGTGAAATTTTCAGTATTCCCTGATGAGAATGGTTTCCCCTTTTTAAGAAAAGGTATTCCGGCTTTTTCCAGTACACCTTTTGGGAGGATCGGGGTTAAAATACAAGTTGGTTTGATCTGGTCGATTTTTTGTCCGAAAAGGTTTTCCAACGAAAATTCCTTTCAAATAGAAAAATTTAAAGTTTATGATAAAATTATACCACTTAGTTTTGACAACACCAGCAACTTTAAGAAAATAGACCGGAGGAATAGTCATATGAAAATGAAATATAAAAAGATTCCCGGAACAGACGTAGAAGTTTCAGAAATTTCACTGGGAACATGGGTCTTTGGTGGCGCTTTGTGGGGAGGGTCTAATGAGGATGAATGTCTGGGAGCGGTTGCTGCAGCTGCAGATTGCGGGATTAATCTTATTGATACAGCCCCGTTTTATGGGTATGGAAAATCAGAGAAAATTGTCGGGAAGGCCATCAAGGGGAAGCGTAATCAATTTGTCATTGCTACAAAATGTGGTCTTGTAGGACGTGGAAAAGACGTTACGTATAACTTGACACCGGAATCAATGCGCAAAGAGCTTGAAGAATCACTTCGAACCTTAAATGTTAACTGCATTGATATTTATCAATGTCATTGGCCGGATCCAAATACTCCGATTGAAGAAACACTCCTTGCGCTTGAAAATTTTAAAAAGGAGGGCAAAATCCGCTTTATCGGTGTTTCTAATTTTTGTGCTGAATTGTTAGAGGAAGCATCTGAGTTTGCAGAAATCAATCTATTACAAAGTCCGTATTCATTGTTAAATCGGTCGATCGAAGAAGAGATTTTGCCAATGGCAAGAAAACGTGATGTCGGTGTTATTACGTATGGTTCATTGGGTGGAGGTATTCTTTCAGGAAAATACCAGTCAGAATCAGTTTTTGCCAAAGCGGATGTGCGTAAGTTTTTTTATGATTATTATAGCGGTGAAGCATTCAAGGAGACAAAAGAACTTTTAGCAGTTCTGGAAGGTTTTGGCCATCCTCTGAATCAATCAGCTATTAATTGGGTCAGGCAGCAAGAGGGTGTTATTTCAACAATTGTTGGGTGCCGCAACGCTAAACAGGTGCAAAGTAATGCGCATGCTATTACATGGGAATTGACGCCTGAACAATTTGCCTCTATTGAGAAGTATTTT